>JAYVSC010000175.1:0-7296 GCA_043775705.1 Spirochaetales bacterium
CGCCTCCTGCAGTTCCTGCGCGAACGCATCGCGCCCTATGTCGAGTTTTTCGGGGATTATCCGTATAGGGTAAAGGTGCCAGGCATTGCCGTCGCCGTCGGGCGGAAGACGCAGGAAATCCAGGGACGCAAAGGCTTCGTTGAAACGCCGCGCGATCGCTGCACGTTTTCTGAAAAAATCATCCGCCTTGGTGAGCTGTACTCTTCCGATCGCCGCGAGAATGTCGGGGAGGTTGCACTTCCAGCCGTCCTCGACGACGTCATACACCCAGGACGCCTGAGTCGAGGTATAGCGGTCCCATATGCTCCGGTCAATTCCGTGCGAGCGCATCAACCGTATCCGCGCAGCGGCTTTTTCGTCTTTCACGCATATCATGCCGCCTTCTCCCGTGGTGATGGTTTTGGTGGCATAGAAGGAAAATACGCCCGCGTCGGCAAGCGTGCCCGCGAATCCGGAAGGTGTGCGCGAGGGAAAGGCATGGGCGGCGTCCTCGATGACCGCGACATTAAATTTTTCGGCGATCGAGAGGATTTCCTTCATGCGGCATACGTTCCCCGCAATGTGGACGGGAACTATCGCCTTGATGGTCTTATCTTTTTTTAAAGCCTCTTCGATTCGTTCGGGGTCGATGTTGTAGGTGTCTTTTTCGATATCCGCATACGCTATTTCCGCGCCCAGATGACGCGCGCTCGTCGCGGTCGAGACAAAGGTATAGGGGGTGGTCAGTATTTTTGTTCCCTGTCCGATGCCGAACGCATCCATGGAAAGCATAAGACCAGAACTCGCGCTGTTCACCGCGAGGGCATAGGGACTACCGGTAAACGAGGCGAATTCATTTTCGAATGCGAGCGCCTCTTTGCCTGTGGTAAGCCATCCTGAGCGAAGCACCCGGATGACCGCTTCCTCCTCGGCCCCGGAAAACGAGGGAAGGAAAAAAGGGATGAATTCAGATCCGCTCATTGTAGTACTCCCTGAGGGTGGAAATATGGGTGCAGAGGGTTTTAATCAGTTGTTTTTTGTTGCGGTACATTTCGGCATGAAAGGCATCTGCCTGAAAAAAGGGCTTAAGGAGAGAGAGGAGCGTATTCAGTGCCTGTACATCGGTCTGCGTCTTCTGTACCAGTTTCAATATTTTCGGGAATTCGGTTTCGACCGGCTCTTCATTGGTATGCGACCAGAGAGGTTCGTCCAGCCTTTCTCCGGGACGAGAGCCGATTATCTGTATCGGAATGTCTTTTCCCGGCTCATAGCCCATGAATCTGATGAGCTGTCTCGCGACATCGATGATTTTTACCGGCTCGCCCATGTCCAGCAGGTAGGATTCGCCGTTTACGCCGACCCCGCCTGTCTTGAGCACGAGGGAGCAGGCCTCGGGTATTGTCATAAAATATCTGACCATGGAAGGGTCAGTCACGGTGACCGGCCCTCCTTTTTTTATCTGGTCTATGAAAAGGGGCAGAATCGAGCCACGGGAGCCGAGCACATTTCCAAAGCGCACGAACATGTAAGACGCAGGACTTGCGGACATTGCGGACACATTTTGGGCAGCCGAAAGAACCAGGCGTTCGCAGAGCATCTTCGAAACCCCGTAAATTGAAACAGGATCTACCGCCTTGTCCGTCGAGACAAGCACAAAGCGCTTTACTCGGGCCTCGATACAGGCATCAAGAAGGTTTGCGGTGCCGAACACGTTATTCTCGATGACTGCGACCGGGTTTTCTTCCATCAGCGGCACATGCTTGTATGCGGCTGCATGAAAAACCACGTCGCATTTCAGCTGCTTGATGATGTACCTCATGTAGTCCCTGTCTTTCAGTTCACCTATGACAGGCACTATCTGGGCTTTCTCTCCAACCCCGCCTTCCTGTAAAAGGCGCAGTTCCCGGTCAATCTGGTAAATGGAGTTTTCCCCGTGACCGAAAAGAAAGATTCGCTCAGCTCCCCCTGACAGAAGCTGTCGGGCCAGTTCGCTGCCTATCGACCCGCCCGCTCCAGTAATGAGAACCCGCTTCCCGCGAAGGTACGCAAGGCTTTTTTTCAGGCTTATGGCGACCGGGGCGCGTCCCAGGAGATCCTGCGGATTTATGTCGCGGGCCTGGATAAGGTGGGCCTTACCTTCCAGAATCTGGGCAATGCCGGGCAATAGCCTGATGCGTACAAAGCCGGCTGTTTTCAGGATGGTGTAAATCGTATTGAGCGTTTGCGGACTCGCGCTCGGGATTGCGATGAGCGCTTCATCCTTGGGCCCGATCCGGATGAGTTGGGCAATCTGGGCAAGCGGGCCGAGCACGGGAATCCCGTCGATTGTCTTTCCCGTTTTTTCGGTGTCGTCATCCAGAAAGGCGATAACCGTACCGAAAATACCCTTTTCCCGGATTTCCCGCGCGAGCATTGTTCCGGCGATTCCCGCCCCGATTATATAAATATTTGTTTCTGAATGGTCTCTTATCATTTATTGTTGACCCATTACCTCGAAAGAGAGATCGATGAGAAAAGACTCATCATACATGTCAAGTTTTACCTTGGCCCGTCCCTTTCTCTTATCGACCTTAACTATCCTTCCTTCAAGTCCTTTTAACGGTCCTTCTATCACTTTAATGCGGTCTTCCGAGTCAAACACCACTTTTGACCGCTGTGCGATATCCCCGAACGAGATAAAGTGCTTCAAGGTTGAAAGGTCTCCGTCAACAAGCGGTTTGGGAAGCTTGTTTTCGGGAAGAAAACGGTAAAAACCGGGAGTGGTGCGAATTACCCAATACAGGGGACGGTCGAGTTCCTCGGTTTCAAGAAAAATATAACCGGGAAAAACGGGTTCAATATGGCTTTTAGTGATGCCGGCTTTTCGGACCTGCATATTTCGTCTCGGAAAAATAAGCCTGGTTTCAATGGCCTGCTCTGTTGAAAGGGATTTCTGCACTCGTTTGATAAACAAATCTTCAGAACTGGTTTTAACCTGAAGAGCGTAATAATTCATGAAATGAACACTAGCACAGTTATCCGAAAAAGAAAATCCCTGAAAAACAGCTCAGTACTTAAGGTAAAAATACCGATATTCAGGAAGGATAGGGGAGGGCTTATGCGCAGTCTCAGGGTTATAGTTATTATGGTGCTTTTTCAGCTGCTTTGTTTTTCCGGTGCAAGCGCCGCTACCATCACTCTTTCGGTGGTACAAAATGAGGACGCGCCTGAAATCGCACTGCAGATGAGTCAGACCGTAGAGGATCAGCTTTTCGCAAATTATTTCGATTCGGGTCATATTGTATCAAATTCGGATATCAGCTTTGACGGATCCCAATTTGAAAAAACGAGTTACGGTATCAAGGAAGCCGCTTTCGGACTTTCCGATTATCTTATAGTTATATATCTTCATTACGGACCTCAGGAATTACAGAACGTCGAAAAGAAAACATCTTTTGCCGAACTCAACACGCTCTCCTGGCGCGTGATGAATGTCCTCACCTCAAAGGTCATTGCTGAAAAGTCGATTGATATCACAAAAATCAAGGTGCTCGATGCCGATCCTTATAAACAGGCACGGATACTGACCGACGCGATCAGCACAGAAACTATGAAAGCGTTGAATACAAAGAAATAAGGGGAGATACACACATGATACGAATATTCAGCAAAACGGCATTTATTTGCCTCCTGATGTGCCTGTCCGCCGCCTCTGCTTGGGCTGTATGGGAAGGAAACGCAGGGATTGCCTCAAGCTCGGATTTTCCAGGTGCCGGTATGTACGCGCGCAGCGACATGTTTCCGAAAAATACAATCGTAGACATACAGAATCTTGAAAAGAATATAACCATACGGGTTGTCATCACCGGGCCATCCGGCATTCCGGGACTGGTCGCGCTTCTTTCGCCCGAGACGGCTGCGACTTTAAATATTCGTGCGGGTTCGGTAAGCCGTGTCCGTATTTCCATTCCTTCACCCATCAATGAACGTCCTGCCGACGGTCTCATTTCAGGCAGTCTGGACACTAAAAATGAAACATCCGATCCCGATATCAATCCTGCTGTCGCTTCTTCAGGAGCCCTTGCAGTGCCCTTTTCATCACTGACAGAAGCCGCCGCAAACCCGTTCATTCCGCTCTCCGAGGCGTCACCGGATGCCGAGGCCGTCCCGGCCGCTGAAGGGGAAAGCCCCGTTGTCTCTGCTTCTGAAACAGCGCAGGAAGTTCCTGCGTCCGAATCTTCCTTTATTACCTCGGGCGAACCGACTGAACCCTCTGTCGCTGATACGATTGAAACTCCTGAAACCCTCAAAACGCCGGAGAGCGTTGAAAGTGCACAAGCTGAATCGGTAACTTTATTTAATGAGCCTGAAATTGTGGTAGTGCCGGATGAGACCGTTCCGGAAACCGCCCCCGAGATCGCACCCGCCCCTTTTGCCACGAGCGACAATGTGTCTTCGGCAAAGAACTCATCCGTCACGCTTGAGCCTGCCGAATTGAATCCTCCGTCCGTTCCTGAAACCCCGCCGGTTACCGTAGCGGTAATTGTCTCTATTCCTCCTGTTGCTCCAATTCTTTCAAAAGTGCCATTGTCCCCGGTTTCACTGCCTTTTATTACCTCCCTCGTCAAGGGCGGCTTTTATATACAGATAGCAAGTTATTCCAGCCCCCTCAATGCCAAAAGCGTCGTTGACAGTTATGGAAATAAATATCCGGTCGCAGTTGAAAAATCAGCCGGTAGCAAGGGAGAGATATTGAAAGTATATATCGGTCCCATGCAAAAAGACGAATACGGGGCAGTCCTCGAACGATTCAAGACGCTCGGCTTCAAAGATGCGTTTGTAAAAAAAGGGCAATAACACCATGAATTATCTTGAGGGAATACAAACCCTGGTCGAACGCGCTAACGTCTTCGCTGACAGGGATATCTGCATCAATGTGATCTCCAATCCCGTTGCGGGCGGTTTTGCCATTAAAAGAAATGCAAAAAAGAATGAAGCTTTTTTCAATGCCGCGCTAGAACTCGTGTCCTCGCGGGCCGTCGTCACCCGATCATGCACGATCACGCTGTATCGCACGAATGCCGCCGGACATGCGAGGGACCTTGCCCGCGCGGTCCTTGATCTCGCAGTGAAAACGGTTTCTGCGAATGTATTGTTTTTGATAATAACCGCCGGAGGGGACGGTACCAGTCTGGAAGTACAGACAGAATTGGCCAATTCCATATTTCAGGAAAAACAGCGTAACTTGAGCGAACGGGTATGTCTGCTGCGTCTTCCCTTCGGTACCGGTAATGACGGATCGGATGGAAGGACGCTGGATGAGTCCTTATCCCTGCTGACAGACAACTCGGTATTTTTCAGTCAGCGTGCGATACGGGTATTTGCGAATGGCAAATCAATCGCGCCCTGGTATGCCTTCAATATTGCAAGCATTGGTCTCGATGCGTTTGTTACCTACATGACAAATAACGTAAAGGGATTCTTTCCCGGAGATTTTTATAAGATCTGGGTGGATATTGCCTGTCTTTTCTATAACCGTTTGTATCATATCGGCAGGATGCAAATTGATGCGACGACAACAAAGGGTTCGGCCGTTTTCAGTCATAGTGACCGGATGATTCTGTATGCGATGGGCGTTACCGGATACCGGACATATGGATCAAATCAGAAAATTCTTCCAAACGAACATAACGTATGCGGAATGCGGGAAATGCCTATTGCACGTAAGCTTGCGATAAAGAAAAACGTCAAGAACGGCACTCACATCAGCTTTCCTGAAGTCATGCTATATTCCGCCGACAAGCTTGTGTTCGAATATTCCGAGCAAATACTTGTGCAGCTCGACGGTGAAACCCATTTGCTCTATCCCTCCGATTTTCCGCTTACTTTCGAGAGAACAGAACCTTTCATTACCATTCTCAAAGCCGCAAACAGTAAATACCTCTTGTAAAAAAAAAGACCCGCTTCGTCAATCCGGGCGGATCTTTTTTTATTTATCCGGCGTGAATGCCGGAACACTCGGCTTTTATGCTCCGTGACAGAATTTATATTTCTTTCCGCTGCCGCAGGGGCAGCTCTCGTTTCTTCCGACCTTCGGAACCGAACGCACTACCTGGACATTGTCCGGATTGCTCGCGCTGGAGGGTCCGCCCTTGCCGCCTGCACTGCGGCCGCCGGCGCTGAAAGTTTGTACCTCGTTGTGATGCGCGTTGCCCGCGATCTGCCGAACCTGACGGAGCGGCGCCGCTTCGCCCTCGACTTTTACCTTGACGAGGAATAGCCTCGATGCGATTTCCAGCCGAATATCATCCAGCATGGCATAGAAGATATCGAATCCTTCCAGTTTATATTCGGTAAGGGGATTCTTTTGTCCGTACGATCGGAGATAAACCGCTTCCCTCAGGGATTCAAGATTTTCCAGATGATCGAGCCATTTCCGGTCTATAGCCTGCAGGTATTGGAAGCGGATAAAGGTATTCAGGTTTTCCTTTCCGGCCATAACCGCTTTCTGCTCAATATCATTTTTAAACTGAAGTGCTATGGAGGCCTTGCCCTCTTCTGCGTTTTTGGAGCAGAGCGTCAGGTCTTCATCCCGCAGGGCATAGCCGAATTTCTCGCGGAAAAGCTTGGTGAGGACGCTGATTGCCTCATCCTTGTCCTTTCTGCTTGAGGCCATAAAGTCATCGATATAATCGCCGATGTATTCTTCTGCGGTATTCTCGACGCGGTCTATCAGATTTGTGTCGGCAAGGATGCTGTTCCGCTGATTGTAGATAAAGGTGCGCTGCTCATTCAGCACATCGTCATATTCGAGCAGGTGCTTTCTTATGTCGAAGTTTCTCTCTTCAACCTTTGACTGGGCTTTTTCGATGCTCTTGTTGAGCCAGGGATGGAATATCGGCTCTCCCGGCTCCATACCGATTTTCGACATCAGGTTTTTGAGGTTTTCGCCGCCGAAGAGGCGCATCAAGTCATCGTCGAGGGATATGAAGAAATGCGAGCGTCCCGGATCACCCTGACGGCCCGATCGTCCGCGAAGCTGGTTGTCGATACGGCGGCTTTCATGCCGTTCCGTACCGATCACATAAAGTCCGCCCAGCTGCTTGACCTCATTGTAGTCTGCCTGCCATTTTTTGTATTCCTCGGCAAATATTGCCTGGTACTGCTCGGGCGTGGCAGTTGTTCCCGCTCTTTTGCGCGCACGGTATTCCGGGTTTCCTCCCAGCTTGATGTCCGTACCGCGGCCCGCCATGTTTGTCGCGATGGTAATCGATCCCTTCGCTCCGGCTTCCGAAATGATGAGCGCTTCCCGGGCATGGTTTTTTGCGTTGAGCACTT
>JAYVSC010000176.1:0-5201 GCA_043775705.1 Spirochaetales bacterium
GTCGTCCTCATAACGACACAGTTTCCAGGCAGCTTCGGCTACCTGCCTCCAGGCCGCAGGGTCTTCCACCATAGCGGAAAGAACGCCAAGGCTTCCTTCAGCCGCTTCATACATTAAGAGGTTCGGTTCTTTCGGGTCCCCTATCGGAACAATCCCCAGCTCGGCGCTTTCAATGCTGAACACTCGCTCCACCGCGGTTTTCAGCGCGTATTGCAGGGTAAGGCGTCCGGCGATATCGAGTTCAAGAATAGTGAGCGGTTCGATATACAAGGCATCGGCAACATCCGTCGTATACAGTTTAACCACCTTCAGATCGTCCGCGTTCACCTTACCACCCTCATGTGTCCCTTTCAAAATATCAGAACGGTATCCGTGGCTCTTCCAGTGTCCCGAAATTTTATTGATGACAAAACCGTCGTTTTTCTGGGAACGCCATTTCGAATTGACGTACACGAGTTCTGCCGACGGAATATAGCGAAGGCGCAGAAGCACATCTTCGCCGGACATAAGGCGAAGTTCGCGTATACGCGACGATTCGCCTTTATACCGGAAAAAAGTATCAATCTGATACCCGAGCCTCGTTCGCTCCTCTTCCTCGCAGGTAATGTGCTTCGTCCGCTCCGCAATTCCGTCAGGCAACGCCATAAGACCGGAAAGTTTGGTCGTATGCGTATCCAGTTCGGCGCCCGTCCAGGGATCGGTATTCCGCATCTGGTCGCTCCCCATCAAAATATAGCCCGACTTGCCGCAAACCGTGGCTTCTTCCCCGTCAGTGGCAATTTCCTGGAGCTGTGCCCGCGTTACCTTATATTTTGCGCCATTATGATAAATCAGATTTTCGGGACCCATTTCCCTGATCGCCAGCACCCGGTCCCGGCTCAACGCTTCGGCATCCTTATCCAGTTGCAGGAACAGTCGAACGGGTAAGCGGGTAAAATTATAGCCGGGGAAAAAACCTTCGCTTGCCAAGTATCGGTACGCATAAAATTCAGAAAAACTACTTCCCCCTGCTTCGTTCATCAAAAGTTTCCGCATACGCAGCGCAAGATTTGAATTACGCAGGGCTTCCTTATGCTCGACGCTGGTAGTTTTGATTGAAGGATTATCCAGAATCCGGTCCGCATCATCTTTCTGCCTTGCCTGTTGATGAAACAGATTCCGCCAGCGGTCCATCGAAGAGTCAAACGCACTGGACATGTGCGCGAGCTGCCGCAGCGGCCAGTCCTTGGTATACCAGGAACATTTTTCCAGATCCGGCAACATATCTTTGATTACATCATGCCATTTTTGCACGATCGATTCGCTCGCCGCCGTGGCTCCCCCGAGACTTGCAAGGGTTTCCGCCTTGAGCGGTATGTGCATCTGCGCGATATCAAGGACATCATCGAGCTTACCGCTTAGTCCCGATATTCCCCGCTTTGACACATAAAGCGCGTTAAAATGACTATGAAGCAATTCTTCATTTACAAGATCCAGCCGGGGCGCATGTACCGTCCCCGAAACCATATCATTATTGTTCTTGAAAAAGTGAGTGTCGTGGGCCGATCTCCTGCTGCAGCTGGTAAACACGATAGCCGGCTGTCCGCTTCGACCCGCCCGCCCGGACCGCTGGGCGTAATTGGCGGCGTTCGGGGGAACGTTCCGCATGTGCACAATACTCAAGTCGGCTATATCGATGCCGAGTTCCATTGTGGGAGAGCAAAACATGGTCGATAACGTTCCATTCCTGAAATCGTCTTCCCGTTTCTGACGGTCATTTTTATCCACCTGCCCCGTATGTTCCTTTGCCTTGATGCGTCCGGCGATAGAGACCGTCGTATACAGATCTTTGAAATAGACATTGGGTTTTCTTTCGCTCAAGTGCAGATTGCGCCTGAATACCGGATCGAGGGGAACTGTTCCGTCGCCTTTTTTCCAGAGAATCTGGTCAGCCTTGAGCCGGTAGGCTTTTTCATCCGAACCGTCCCCGACGCTCATACTCATAAGCCATCCAGCCGATACCATACCATCCAAAAGTTTGCGTATAAAATCGACATACGCTTCTTTGGTCATCTTTACGCCGTCGCGCGAGAGAAGTTGCCTGAGATACTTTCCCAGCCGGCTTTGCTCGCCGAGCGATTGCGTGTATCCATATTTTTTAGGCAGTCGTCCCCGTTTCAGAGTGAGCCAGTTCGGCTCCTGCAAATCGTTTTCTTCGGGAACCCAATCAGGATGCAGGTTTTCCTTGAACTCGTCGAGATTCTTTCGCAAGGAACCTTCCCCGAAATAAGAATTATGGCTGAAGGCATAGGACTTCCGGAAATATTCCAGCACGTGATATAGCAGCTCGGTAAACGGCAGCGGAGTACCCGCACAGACATCGGAGAGCGCACCCCAGGCAGGGTCATGAATTCGGTCTTCCCAATCGACATAGCCGATCCGAAGGAGACCACAGGCTTCAAGCCCCGGCATATTGATGCGCCACGAATTCGACAAATCGGAGAGCACCAGATATTTGATGAGATTCTGGAATATTTCTTTATTGCGCTTTATGGCAGAACCAAAACGCGAAGACTGGTCATCGGCTTGCTCGCGCATATAATCATTTTGCCCAAGCGCGATGTTTTCGAAAATTGCGCCGTCAATGTCGGAAAAATTAAGAATTTCCTTCTGTTCGAGGGATCGAACCAACGCGGCTCTCATACGCACGGTCGAGACAAAATCGTTAAAATGTCCCGCCTGAAGCGAAGCATCTTGCCGGTTATCCGTGAAACTTAAAACCTTTGCGTCTTTTACCGAAAAACCGGCGCGAGGCATAGCATCGAGAATGCTTAACGAAAGTATCGTCGTCGCCGTCGAGCGCCCTTCGATTCCGATGCGTGTTAATTTAGCGAACTCGCTGGTTTGATGGTGATATAGGTCCCCGCTTGTCGGATCGTATACGAATTTCACCGGAATAAACCAGCCGGAATACGGAAGCCCGCTATGGGTACCGTAGAGCCCCTGCGCGTCATAATAAATAGGCGAGGGAAATTTATGCGCATGCTTCTTGTCGATGGTCAGAACACCCTGCGTTTCCTTGAGAAACTCGGAGGGAATATTGACGATATCCTCTTCCCGGTTCCATGAGTCAAGTCCCGCTAAAATATACCCGCACACGACAGAGTCTTCGGTTTCTTCATCCACCGCATCGTCGTTGAATTCCCTCGGCTCCAGTTTCGTGGTCGAAATATTTTTTTTAACGCACAAAAAAGGCTTCCCCGAAGAGCGGCTGAACACGACCGGAAAAAGAGGATAATTTTCGCCGTCTTTTTCCTTTGACGGAATACCTTCAAAATTGATTAAACGCTCATCGCCGGTATGCAGCGAAACGGAAAGCGATGAGGACTGGGACAAGAATTGATGCAGCTTGAAAGGGAGAACGAAGGGAACGCGTCCCTTCGAGTTTTCGTTTTCGAGCGCTATCGCCTCGTTTATTTTCGAAATATGGGTAAAAAGATCGTGCAGAATTTTTTCGCACCTGATCTCGTCAGCGACACCCGATTCTTCTGCCAGTTTTTGCGCCATCGTCTTCAATGAAAGCGCCATACCCCGTCGCATGAGAGCCCCTTCCCGCCGGAGCGCAATCCGCTGCTCAACCCAGCGAAACAAGGGGAAGGCAAGAAGTTCTTCTTTACTCGCATTACCCGAGACCGAAGTTCGAACGGCGCTTGCGAGTTCTTCGCTTCCGGGAATTGAGTATTCGAGGGACAGCGCTCGAAGCGATTCCTCTACAATCTGGTCTTTCGAAAAGTGACTGCCGAAAAAACGCGACGAAACGGACGCAACCGTATTTTTCCGCTCGTCTGCGGTATCTCCGCCGGCCATCGTTGCCGACGTTCCCATGCACTGAACGGAGGCATTCTTGCATTCTGCCTTTATGCGGCGAATGAGCACTCCCACATCTGCGCCCTGCCTACCGCGGAAGGTATGCAGCTCGTCAAACGCAATGAACTTGAGGTTATTGAAAAGAGCGTTTTTGATAGCATCATCACCCTGCCGGGTCAATAAAAGCTCGAGCATCATATAGTTGGTGAGCAAGATATGCGGGGGAGATAACCTGACGTCATCACGCTCTTTTTCATCTTCCTGCCCGGTAAACTGGGCAGCGCGCACGGGAAATATATTACCCGTCTGCGAAAAATATTTGTCCGCATATTTCTGGATTTCTTTGCTCTGAGAATTGATCAGCGCATTCATCGGATACACGACGAGGCCGACTATCCCCGGACTGTTATTGCGGAGCACATCATTAAAAATAGTTCCCAAAAAGGTCAGAGACTTACCGGAACCCGTTCCGGACGTAACCACAAATCCTTTTCCCGCAGATCCCAGTCGAAGCGCCTCTTCCTGATGCTTATGCAACTTGTATCCGCTGAACACGGCGCCCATCTCCTTGTGCAGCACCCCTTCGCCTACCAAAGACTCGATACTCGCGCCTTCTTCATACGAGGGATTAAACTGAATGAGGGGATCTGGCCACATGGTCTTGCTGCGTCCCTCGATCGCGAGGGCGGCTTCTATCTGCGGATCGTCTATATCCACAAAACTACCGGCAAATGCCTGATACTTGCCCATAATATCGCCATGAAGCTTGAAAATATCGATAGTCTTACTCATGCTATATGTCCCTTTTTTTACGTATTTTTTCTATTTTGCCCATTTTATCATGGTTTTTACTTATTTACCTATGAAAATGATGCTAACGTTCGTGAATAATATAAAAACTCTGCCAGCTTTTGTCACAGTTTCTCCCTGATTCTTGGTGTATCACTAGAATTTTTCGTGTGTCATACTACTGGGACAGGTTGTTAAAAACAGTCAAAAGACTGAATCACCAGAACTACGGGGAATCCGGCAGAATTTTCAACAAACTGATATTTTACGATCGCTCACGCAAGATCGGTTAAAGTTTCTAAAAACCGGCCATACCACTTTCAAGGGATACAAAGACTACACGGATGGAAACTTACCGATAGCGACGAGAGGGGGTGGCGGAGAAACGTTTTCGCATCCTGGCGAAAACTTTCGGAGCCAGGGGGATGCGATGCGCAGCATCGCGCCTCCCCCTCCTGGAAAAGTACCGCGTCGGAGCTCCGGGTCAAGGACAGACAGGTGTTTCAAAGAAAAAACGCCTCACCCATTGCGGGTAAGGCGTTTATTTTTTGGGCCCACCAGGACTT
>JAYVSC010000177.1:0-9225 GCA_043775705.1 Spirochaetales bacterium
CTTCCGGGGTCGCAACCATTGCGGGGACACTCTCCGGGGGAAATCAGCAGAAAATAATCGTCGCCAAACTTCTTGCCTGCGAGCTGAAGCTCATCATTATGGATGAACCGACGAAGGGCATAGACATCGGCGCAAAAAGCGCCATCTACGGAATCATCCGCGAATTGACCAGGGAAGGCTATGCCGTCCTGATGGTGTCTTCCGAGATGCCCGAGGTTCTGGGCATGAGCGACCGGGTCGTAGTCATGCATGAGGGTCGGGTAACGCTTATCGCGGATACCGCCAGTACGAGCCAGGAAAAAATTCTTGAAGCCGCGATGACGACAGTCTCAGGCGCAAAGTCGGAGGATAAATAAAGATGGGCGCAAAACGTCAATTGGTGAATGCCGGAAAGGTGCGCGAGATAGGTCTCATGGTCATCATCGTCCTCCTCACGCTTTTTATACAGTTCAGGAATCCGCAGTTTCTCACCTCGGAAAACCTGAATGACATGCTGGTCAACGCGGCCATCATGGGGTCCCTGACCGTCGGAATGATGATGGTCATGATCACGGGCGGCATCGACCTCTCGATAGGCGCGATCATCGCCCTTTCGGGAATGATTGCGGCCCTCGTAGTCCGGGATAATCCGACAATCTCGACCGCTACCGCGCTCCTCATCGGAACCGTCGCCGGAGCCATATGCGGTTTCATTTCAGGCCTTATCGTCGCGAAGGGAAAGGTGCTTGCGCTCATAGCCACCCTCGGCATGATGAACGTCTACCGGGGTCTGACCTATATTTTCGCCAAAGGCGCATGGGTCAGCGCGCACCAGATGAATCCAGCCTTTAAAAGCCTGGCGCTTGAAAGGTTTGCGGGGATAAACAACCTAGTCTGGGTCGCCATCATCATCTTCATCGCGGCCTTTTACTTCCTTAAATATACCCGCACCGGAAGGAAAATTTACGCGGTCGGCAGCAACATGGAAGCCGCGCGAATTTCGGGAATCAACGTCGACCGTATCCTGATACTGGTCTACACGATCATGGGCACGATCAGCGGCCTCTGCGGCGTGCTGTGGGTTTCAAAATACGCCTCGGCCCAGGGTGATACCGCCTCGGGATACGAAATGACCGTCATCGCGGCCTGCGTTATCGGCGGGGTCTCGATATCCGGCGGCTCGGGAAAGGTCCAGGGGGTATTCCTCGGCGTGATACTTCTCGGTATTTTGAAACAGGCGCTGCCCATGCTGAAAGTCTCCCCGTTCTGGCAGGACGCCATTTACGGATTCATTATCCTTTTCGCGGTACTGCTGAACACGTACTTCAAGCGAATGGCCGACAGGAACAATCTGCAGAGGAGAAAAATCTGATCATGGAAACCAAATTGACAGCGGGTACGAAAAGCGTTTCCGCAATTTCCGTAATGCGTTTTTTGATGAAATGGGAAGTGATTCTGTTTATCATTCTCATTCTCCTGAATGTCGTCAACAGCATGATTTCTCCCTACTATTTAAGCTTCAACGGCCTTATGGACGCATCGCTTTCGTTCCTGGACAAATCATTCATAGTCTTTCCGATGGCGATGGTCATTCTGATCGGCGAGATCGACATCTCGGTCGCCTCGACGATCGCTCTGTCCTCCGTCCTGATGGGAGTCTCCTACAGCGCGGGGCATGGAGTCCCGATGATTGCCTCGATGGGCATCTGCCTCGCGGCCGCGACAACCTGCGGCTTCATCAACGGATTTCTTCTGACCAAATACCGCGAACTGTCCCCGATGATCGTGACCCTCGCCACCGCGACGATCTACCGGGGAATCGCGTACATCATCCTCGAAGACCGCGCCGCCGGCAAATTCCCCGTCTGGTTCCAGTATTTCGGATGGGGCTACGTGGGTCCCTTCCCGTTCATGCTGGTGTGCTTTCTCGCATGCGCCGTATTATTCCTATTCCTCATGGGCAAAACGACGTTCGGGCGGCGGCTCTACGCCATCGGCAGCAACCGGCTGGCAAGCTCCTATTCAGGCATCAAGGTTGCACGCTACCGGCTGATCGTGTACACACTGGCCGGCTTCATGGCAGGGGTTACCGCGATATTTTTGACTTCCCGGATGTCGTCCACCCGGCCGAACATCGCGATGGGATACGAGCTTGACATCATCTCTATGGTCGTGCTCGGAGGCATCAGCACCGCAGGCGGCAAGGGATCCCTCATCGGGGCGCTCATCTCCATTTTTATCATCGGACTGCTCAAGTACGGCATGGGCCTCCTCAATTTCGACGCCCAGATCCTGATGATCATCATCGGACTGCTTCTGGTTTTCTCGGTCATGCTTCCAAACCTGTTTACCGGCCACCGCATAGGAATACGGAAAGGCTGATTACAATGTATTGCGCGACGCGCACAAACGTCGGTAATAAATACCGGTTTTTTTATAAAGGCCGGAAAAAACAAAGGAGAGAGAAGAAATGAAAAAAGCATTAAAAGTGCTGGTCCTCATGCTCGCAGTAGCAATCGTGGGCGGTATGGTTTTCGCAAGCGGCGCTTCCGACAAGAAAGCGGCAGCATCAGCCAAATACGCGCTTATCGTCAAGAACACCGGAAACCCCTACAACGAGAAGGAAGCCGCAGGCTTTGAGGCTGCCGTAAAAGAATTCGGCGGAGTAGCAATCGTCAAACGTCCTGCCAACCCAACCGCCGAAGACCAGATCGCGATGATCAACGAGCTCATCAGCCAGGGCGTTTCTTCAATCGCCCTCGCCGGCAACGACTTCGACGCCCTGCAGCCCGCGCTCCAGAAGGCAACCGCAAAAGGCATCAAGGTAATCTCGCTTGATTCTTCCGTCAATCCCGCAAGCCGCCTGACTCATGTCCAGCAGGCCGATCCCGTTCTCATCGCGCAGAGCCTCGTAGACGCCGCGTTTGATATGGCCGGGGGAAAGGGCGAATTCGCCATCCTGTCCGCGACCTCAACCGCCTCGAACCAGAATGCCTGGATTGAAAACATGAAAGTCGCCCTCAAGAATTCAAAGTACGCAAACCTTAAACTCGTCAAAGTTGCCTATGGCGACGATCTCCGGGACAAGAGCGTCTCGGAAACCGAAGCTCTCCTCCAGACCTATCCTGCTCTCAAGGTAATCGTCGCGCCGACCACCGTCGGTATCGCCGCGGCCGCGAAGGTGGTAATGGACAAGGGTCTCGTGGGCAAGGTCATCGTGACCGGTCTCGGACTCCCGTCGGAAATGGCCGCCTACATGGGCAAGGACGGATCATGCCCCGCCATGTACCTCTGGAATCCGATTGACATCGGCTATCTCGCCGGCTACACCGCCAAGGCAATGGTCGAAGGAAAGTCAACAGGCAAAGTCGGCGACACATTTGAGGTCGGAAAGCTCGGAAAGAGAACCGTCACCAAAGCCGGAGACGGCGGTACTGAAGTAGTGCTCGGCGGACCGTTCAAATTCGACACTGCCAACATCGCGGAATGGAAGAGCGTTTACTAAGATTCTGTCGCATATAACGTAAAAAAAACCGGCCGGGGAAACCGGTCGGTTTTTTTCAAAAGTGCATGATAAAAGAAAAGGCAAAATCAAATGAAGATATGTTCCTTTATTTCCTTTTCCGCTTTCCATTGAGAAGGCGAATAGCCTGTTTTTTTCTTGAACAGCCGGGAAAAATAATACTGATTTTCGAAATTCATCATGGCGGAAACGGCCTTGATCGACAGAGCGGGATCCGAGAGAAGTTCCTTGGCACGGTGAATCCGGAGCTGAAGAAAATATTGATAGGGGGTAAGTCCGGTATGCTGGCGGAAAATATTCAGGAGATAGGTGTAATCGACGCCGATTTCCTCGGCGATCTGCTCCGTCTCTATTCCGGCGTCCAGATGGTGCTGCATCACCATGCGCGCGGTCTGCACAAGCTCGTTGTCGGTAGCGGTCACATGCGAACTTATTTCCGCGGCATGAATATGAGCGAGAAGAAGAAGGACCAGGGCGCCCAGACGAATCTGGAAGCCGGGGGTTTGATCCCTGCACAGCTGCATGATCGTCTCGAAATCGCCGATCACTTCCTGGTTCAGGCCGATGTGATAAATCGGCTTTTGGGGGTCAAGGAGCTTGTTGCGGAACAGGCGGTCAACATGCGCTCCGGCGAACCCCACCCAATATTCCTTCCAGCCGATGTCCCTGACGGGATGATAGGAGTGCCAGACGCCGGGAAACAGGATGAACACATCGCCCGCCTTGAGTTCGGTCTCCCCGTTTGTCTTGTCGTTGAAAAAGCCTCCGCCTGACGTTATATAGATGACCTGATATTCGCGGAGAATCCGGCCGTGAACGACCTTTGACGCGTAGGACTGAGGATGCTCGGCGGGATTCGGAGGATAGTCGGTGCCGGGCGGTACATGGGAATAGCCGGCGTCATTGCAGTATATTTCCCAGCGGAGAGCCTCTTCATTGACGGGCAGGTAGCGCGCGAAATTATGGCGGTGACTTGTCATGAATTTACTGTAGCTTATAAAAACCGATTTGTCATTCATATTTTGTGCATCAGTTCATGAATTTTGTCCATTCCTTTCCGATGGCCGTGTATATATAGTAAGGAAAGATGAAAGAAAATAGAAATCTTTCATCACCTTATTTGAACGATATTTTTTAAGTATTTCCGGAGGTGCCATGAGCATGAACGAACTTATAACTGTGTCCCGCCGATACGGCTCCAATCCCGATTACGTCGTAGCCGGCGGAGGGAATACTTCATGGAAAACCGGAGACGATCTGTACGTAAAGGGATCAGGCTTTGCCCTTGAAACGATTGCCGAAGGCGGCTTTGTCCGCATGAACCGCCAAAAGCTGTCCGCTATCTGGACCGCCGCTTATCCCGAGCTTACGTCCGCGAGGGAAACCGCGGTCCTCGCAGCCCTCATGGACGCGCGGCAAAAGGGAGAGGAAGAGAAGAGGCCGAGCGTGGAAACGCTGCTTCACGACGCCCTGCCTTCCGCCTTCGTCGTCCATACGCACCCCGCGCTGGTCAACGGGCTAACCTGTTCCATACAGGGCGAAAAAGCGGCAAAGGAAATATTCGGCGACGATGCCCTGTGGATACCTTCCACGAATCCCGGATACATATTATCGAAAACGGTCAAGGATGCGTACTCATCTCATACGCTGCGAACGGGATGCACGCCCTCCTTTATTCTGCTGCAGAATCACGGCATCTTCGTCGCTTCTGATACCGTTGCCGGGATCGACGCGGTATACGAACGAATCATGGACGCCCTGTCATCCCGCGTTGCGAGAAAGGCAGATTTTTCTCCGGTCAAGCCATCGGTCGCCGCGTCCGAAACGGCAAGCGAGGCCGTGCGTATTCTCGGGCAGCTGGCAACGGCCGGTACCCTACCCGCCGCGGTATCATTCGCCTCGGATGCCGAAACATCCCGGCTCGTCGCATCGAGGAACGCCTTTTCGGCGGTTGCCGCGCCCTTTACCCCGGACCATATCGTGTACGCGGGAAGCGCCTTTCTTTTCGCGGAGGATGTATCCTCCCTGGAAAAGGAATTCGCCTCTTTCAAAAAGACGCATGACAGAGCACCCAAACTCGCGGCCGTCAGGAACCTTGGCGTTTTCGGCATCGGGAGCGCGGGAAACGAAAAAAGCGCACGGCTCGCCGTCGAGCTTTTTCGCGACGCGGTAAAGATCTCCGTATATACGGAATCCTTCGGGGGGCCGCGCTATATGACCAAGGAACAGATCGATTTCATCAATAATTGGGAAGTCGAGCAGTACCGTACGAAAATATCCACCAGCGGCAAATAAGGAGACACACATGAAAACCTATAAGGATACCGAATCGATCGAAAAAGCATATATCCTCGCCAAAGAGCAATACGCGAAACTCGGCGTGAACACCGATGCCGCTCTTGCTTCGACCGCAAAAATACCAGTCTCCCTCCACTGCTGGCAGGGAGACGACGTGACCGGCTTCGAGGGAGCCGACGGATTGTCAGGAGGAGGCATACTCGCCACCGGAAACTATCCAGGCCGCGCGCGGAACGCGGGGGAACTTCGCGAGGACGCGGATCTCGCCTTCTCCCTGATCCCCGGCACCAAACGCTTTAACCTGCACATGCTCTACGCCGAAACCGGCGGGAAAAAAATACCGAGGGACGAACTTACGCCGGAACATTTTTCCTCATGGGTTTCCTGGGCAAAGGATAAAAAGATAGGGCTTGATTTCAATCCGTCTTTTTTCTCCCATCCCATGGCAGACTCAGGCTATACCCTCGCCAGCGCCGACAAAAAAATCCGCGACTTCTGGATCAGGCACGGGAAGGCATCCCGCCGGATAGCAAGCTCTTTCGGCGCCTCTCTCGGCACTCCATCGGTAAATAACGTATGGGTTCCGGACGGATCAAAGGACATGCCCGCCGACCGCACCGCACCGCGCGAAAGGCTCCTCTCCGCTCTTGACGACTTGTTTTCCGAAAAGCTTCCCGGACGCACCATTACGGACGCGGTTGAAAGCAAGCTCTTCGGAATCGGCAGCGAGGCCTACGTAGCCGGCAGCCACGAGTTTTACATGGGATATGCGGTCAGCAGAAACATGAAGATCTGCCTTGATATGGGCCACTTCCATCCGACCGAGACGATCGCCGACAAAATATCGGCCATGCTGCTCTTTACGCCGGGGCTCCTCCTCCACATCAGCCGAGGCCTCCGTTGGGACTCCGACCACGTAGCCCTCTATTCCGACGATGTCCGCGAGGTATGCCGCGAAATCACCAGGCAAAACGCATTCCCGAAAATCGATATAGCGCTGGACTATTTCGACGCCTCGATCAACCGCCTTGCCGCCTGGGTTATCGGCGCGAGGGGTTTGCAGAAAGCCCTTCTCGAGGCGGCCCTCGAGCCCATCGTCCTTATACGCGACGCGGAAAAAAACGGCGCAAACCATATCAGGCTCGCCCTGCTCGAGGAAGCGAAAACCCTTCCGTTTTCGGGCGTCTGGGACAAGTACTGCCTGGACCAGGGAACGCCCGTCGGCACGGACTGGCTGAATACGATTTCAGATTGGGAAAAAAACATCATGGCCGGCAGAAAATAAAAACGTACCGAGTAAACTAAATGCAAAATCGGCAGGAAAAATCGTGATGATACGGCAAGTGATTAACTATATTGGTCGATGCATTCTGCGTTGCGCTTACCGCTTGAAACATGGAGGAATATTTTCCATGAGAAACCAAAATGCGACAGAACACGTCCAGATCCGAATCTTTTTTTTAGTCTGCCTATTATTTATATCAGGGGCGCTTATGGCCCAGGGGACAGGGAACAAAGCAGCTGAAGCGCAGGAGCTTTTAACCATGAAAATCACTATCGGAAACAAGACATTCATCGCAAAGCTGTATGACAATGTAACAACAAAGGCATTAACGGCACGATTACCAATGACAGTCGAAATGTCAGAGTTAAACAGAAAAGAGAAATATTTTAATTTACTAAAGGCTTTGCCGGTCGATTCAGCCGAGCAGCCATCGACAATCCACGCTGGGGAATTCATGTGCTGGTCCTCAAATTGCCTGGTGCTTTTCTATACCACATTTAAAAATTCATATAGCGGATACGTAAAACTCGGTTTTATTGAGGACAACGCCGGTCTTACCGCGGCACTTGGAACAGAGAGCGTTCAGGTAACATTTTCCGAAACCGATTAACAACGCAGCATTTGGAACGGAAATCACTTCAATGCCTGCCTGGCAAATTTTCCATAATCAGGCTTTTTCGCGATATGAGATTTTTTTCTTCTTAGCGAAAGAAACTAAAACTCCAAGAAGGATTGACAGAAATGCAGAAGCCAATACGCGATATTCCGAAGGCAGGATAAATACCAATGTATGACAGGGTATCCAGATAAACACACAATTTATCAACCATGAAAAGCTTACCATTGTGTGCCAATCGACTCGATCGACAAGATCACTGACCATAATTTTTTCTTTTGGCTCTTCATAGCCGGAATCTATAAGAAGTTCGCTAAACTTATGATACACATAAAGCATCGGGCCGAATGTAACATTCATTATTACACTGCCAAAAAAAGCCTGCGCAATGATAGACCCGGCGAACGGTAAATAGCCTGATTGTTGTGCCGCTGAAACCCCGCCCATATAAACGGGGAACAACAGTGTGATCGCCATGCCAAAAAGCCCCCAAACAAAGGCTTTGTAGATGAAGCATCCTGGAATAACCCATTCGCCGTTTCGAATTCTGATTCCCAGCAAATCTCCCATTGACGCCAAGAAAAAGAATTTGACGAACCCCCCGATATAGGGATGTTCACCGGTAATTTCCATAAAAACAAGTCTGGTTTCCTGGACTGCCAAAATCGATACCCAAACAAGCAATGCAAATATCCACATGATGTCACCCTTTAGGGTTTGTATTCCATTTTGTCGGTTACACATAAATTGGTACGCTCACTTTCTTCTTCAAATATCCATAGCGGCATGATGCCCCTGGTAAATCGCATTGGTAATCGTTGATGCCCTTACACAGTCGCCTATCTCCATTACCACCGGTGCCGAATTCAACAATCGCATAGTCTCGGCTCTTCTGGCCCGTTGACCCAAGGCGCATATGACCGTTGTTCCCGAGACAATATGCTCGTTTCCACGGGAATCGAGACACACCAAACCGGCATTCCATATTTCTATGCCTCGGTAACCGCAATGCACCGTAATGGCACTATCCTTGATTTCCTGGAGAAGGATTGGGCGATGGCGGATATTTGCGTCCGGCGCCAATTCATCCCTCATTTCAACCAGCTGGACATGCTTCCCTTCCCGGGCAAGATGAACGGCGATTTCGCATCCCGCAAGCCCGCCTCCCAATACGAGAACGTCCTTGGTTATCCTGCGTGCCGCCTCATGGTAATCATTCACGAGAACGACATTATTACCGTAAATGCCGGGAATATTTGGTATGATAGGCTCTGAACCGATAGCTATTATTACCGCGTCCGCGCACTGAGCGTCGGCGTATTCTTCCGTCACGAGAATGTTCATCCTGATGTCCACGCCTTCGTTTCGAGCTATCTTTTCGAGAACGATCCCGAGCTGATACATTTCAAACTTGAACGGAATCGCCTTTTCCCCTGCGAGGATTCCGCCCAATCGGGAAGTCTTTTCACACAGGACGACGGAATGACCCCGGCGCGCCGCCGTGATTGCCGCTTGTAAACCGGA
>JAYVSC010000178.1:0-14859 GCA_043775705.1 Spirochaetales bacterium
TACCAGCTGCTCCTGGGCTTCCTGAAGATCAACCAGGGTTTTCTGCAGATCCCTCCGCAGCCGTTCCGATTCAATATGCGCTTCCTGTTCGATCTGGAATTTCAGCTGCTCATATTCGAGTTTCAGTTCAGCCTCGGCGGTTTCCTTGCCGGAAGCCTTGATAAGCTCTTCCCGTTTTTTTATTTCTTCCCACATGGCGCCGATATTTGCCGTCAGGATACCCAATTCCCCGGATGCCTTGATGCTCTGGGTTTTTTAAATATTACCCGAACGAATTCCCTTGACCGCGTCGATGATCTCGTAAAGGGGTCGGGTAAACGAGAGGGAAGCGAAAAAAACCACCGCATTCAGACAGAGAATCAGCGCAAAAAAGAAAACGGCAAGCCGGATCATCAGATCATGGATCCTCTGCAGGACATTATTCCTGGTAAAATAAAGAGAGACGCTCCCTATGGGTATTTTTGACTGATTACTTGGGCCAGGGTCGGCTCAAAGGGTCCCTTCTGAGCAGTGTCTTTTTCAACTATTATTTCGTTATTGCCGTTCCGGATAACGTATTTGACGATATCAGGAACGACCGTCACGATTTCACCGACTTTTGTTCAGGCGGGAATATCCATATTCCAGAGGGGTTCAACCACCAGAGACTTTACCATTTCCGTATAATACGCTTTCTTTACCTCAAATCGTTTGTCCTCGTCCCGGGACTGGAGGGTATAAAGAATTACGGAAAAAAGACCGCCAATAATCGTCGTAGCCAGAGAAATGGAGACTATCAGTCTCGTTTTTACTTTCATCGGTTTTTCCTTTCGCTCGGCAGTTCATCGCGCACAGAAGAGAAAGAAGGGTTCAGACGCAGAAAATGGAATCCTTGAAAACGACTTTTCCTTTCTTGAAGGTCACCCGGACGATGCCGGTCAATTTTTCGCCGGTAAGGGCCGTGTTTTTACCCCGAGAAAACCAGTACCCCTTCGCGTTCGGGTCTACCGTCCATTTGAATGAAGGGTCTATGAGCGTGAAGTCGGCGTCAAATCCGATCTGGAAAAGACCCCGCTTTATTCCGAGCAGGGCGGCCGGATTCGCCGACATGAGAGCGGACAGCCTGCTCAGCGAAAGCCGTCCGGTCTGGACGAGAATGGTGTGGCAAAAAGCAAAGGCGGTTTCAAGCCCGGAAAAGCCGGGTGAGCCCGCGACCTTGTCCGCTTCAGTATGAGGCGCGTGATCTGTCGCGATCGCGTCGATAGTACCATCGATCAGCGCTTCGATCAGGGCCAACCGGTCTGCCTCGCTTCTGAGCGGGGGATTGACGATGGCAGGGATGAGATTTGTCAGTCCGAGGTGATGGGGAGTGACCTCGCAGCTCACGAAGCCTGCGCGGACAGCCTTCGCCTTGCGGACGGACTCGATAGCCTCAACCGTGCTGATATGGGCGATATGAACCCTGCACCCGGCGGAAGCCGCAAGCATGAGGTTCCGTCCGGTCATGATGTTTTCGGCCAGGCGCAGGAGTCGTTCGGCCGAAGCAAGGTTTGCGCGCACCGGCTCGAATTCGGCGGATCCCGAGAGGGACGAAAAACGGGTCGCAGGATTGAACTCGCCCTGGGTCAAATTCCCCTTGCTGGCGGCCAAAAGAGCCTGTTCCCGAAACGGCTTGGCCAAAAGGGCGAGTTCCGGATCTTCGCAGTGACAGGACACGAGAAGACCCCGGTGGGCACAGATTTCCATGGCCTTCAGCATGACAGCGGAAGAGGCGACCTCGCGGCCGTCCTCGGTAACCAGGGGCACATGTGCGGGATCCAGGGACTCAAGGGCGGAAGTATCCTGTCCGTCAAAGTTGCGGGTCAGACTCACCGCCTGAAACGCGCTGATCAGACCTATTCCGTCGGCGCGCTCGCGGATTTCGCTTGCGCCGAGACCATCGGAGACGACGGGATTCGTGTTTGCCATGAGCACTACCGTGCCGTATCCGCCCGAGGCGGCAGCCTGGGAGCCGGTCTCCAGGGTTTCTTTCTGGGTATATCCAGGGTCGCGAAAATGCGCGTGAAGATCCACAAAGGAAGGCATGAGGATGTATCCTCCGGCGTCATAGAGCTCGGGGGCCGTCGCGGAATTCTTCGCGATGGCGCCTTTCGTTCCCCGGTCTGAAAGGAATTTTACCCCACCCTCGCCGAGATAGACGGCGGCGACCTTTCCGCCCTGGACCAGGATGGACCCGGGCGAATCGATGTTGCGGTCCACGAGGCGCGCATTGTAGATGATCAGGTCTTTCAAAGGAATTCTCCAATCCCCGCCCGGTAAAGCTCATCGCAGTACTCGCAGGCATATTCGGCGCGCTTGCGGTCGACTAGATGGAATACGTGGGGTATGCCCCCCTCTGAACTGGTAATGCAGCGGGGATTCCGGCAGCGGATGACGTTTTCCACCCGGTCAGGGAGGGTAAGGGTTATCTTCCGGGACACATGCTCATCCTCCACCACGTTGACCGTAATATTCGGGTCGATAAAGCCGAGCACCGAATAATCGATATCGAGGACATTGTCTATCTTTATGATGTCCTTCTTGCCCATCTGGTCCGATGGCACGTTCATGATGAGGGCAACGCTGAAGGGAACCCTGTCCAGCTTGAGCCAGTTGAAAATATGCAGTCCCGTTCCCGCGCGTATATGGTCGATCACCAGTCCGTTTTTTATTTTCTGTACGTTCATTTTTTCCTGCCTTCCTTTTCGCACACTCCGAGCAGGCGCGCGATCAGCGCCATGCGGACATACATGCCGTACTTGACCTGGGTGAAATAGGCAGCGCGCGGATCGGAGTCCACTTCAGTGGAGATTTCGTTCACCCTCGGCAGGGGATGAAGCACGCAGAGATCCTTCCGGGCTATTTTCATCTTTTCCCTGTCCAGGATATAGCTGTCCTTCAGGCGGATATAGTCCTGCTCGTTGAAAAACCGTTCCTTCTGCACGCGGGTCATATACAGAATATCCAGATCCCCGATTGCCTCTTCAAGCCTTCGGACCTGCGCAAAATGAACCCCGGCGGGCTTGAACACGCGGTTTATGATGTAATCCGGAATTTCGAGCTCGGGGGGGCTTATCAGCACAAAGCGGTTTCCCGGATAGCGGGACATCGCCGTCGCGAGGCTGTGCACGGTGCGGCCGAACTTCAGGTCGCCGCAGAGGCCGATTACAAGGCCGTCCGTTTTTCCCTTTATCGAGCGTATGGTCAAGAGGTCGGTCAGGGTTTGGGTCGGATGATGATGGCCTCCGTCACCCGCGTTGATAACCGGAACCGAGCTGAATTGGGAGGCTAAAAGGGCGGCCCCTTCCTTCGGATTCCGCATGGCTATGACGTCCGCATAGCAGGAAACGGTGCGGATCGTATCCGCGAGGCTCTCGCCCTTGGAGGCGGAACTGGCCCCGGGATCGGCGAAACCGAGGGTGGAACCGCCCAAACGGAGCATCGCGGCCTCGAAAGAGAGCCGGGTTCGGGTGCTGGGCTCAAAAAAAAGTGTGGCGAGAATCTTTCCCCGACACACTTCAGAATATTTATCCGGATCTTTTATGATAATTTCGGCAAAATCGAAAAGCTCATCCAGCTCCTGGATGCTCAGATTTCCCGGCTCGATCAAATGACGCCCTTTCAGCATATTAACCCCTTGCATGTGTCTGAAACCGGATGCCAGGTCAGAATAGTCACCTAAACAACAGTATCGTCTCGTTGTGCGCTTTGACAAACGGACACATGATTACTATATCACATTTTTTTTCCAGGAGGAAATACTATGAAACGAATAACGGGTATGATTATCGCGTTTATGCTGCTTATTATGACAGTGCCCTCATTTGCGAAAGGCGCGTCCGATTCCAAGGCGGCCGAAGAAACCGGTCCGGTCGAGCTGACAATCTGGACACATGAGGATGTCAACCGCAAGGCCCTCGAGGCCGGATATATCGCCGAATTCACGGCGGCAAATCCCGCCATTACGGTAAAATACGTAACCTATCCCTCGGACAAAATCCAGGACATCGTTCAGGCCGGCTTTGCCGCCAAAAACGGACCGGACATTTTCAATATGGAAATCCAGAAAGCCTATCCCTTCCTTGCGGAAGGATATGTGGCGCCGGTTGACCTCTCTGCGACGGGAAACAAGTCCTACAAGGCAATTATCGACACCTATATGGCAGGAATGCTCTCCCCAGTCACCATGAAAGACGGCAAGGTCTACGGCCTTCCCCTCGAGCTGACCAACTGGTGTATCTATCTGAACAAAAAGATTTTCGCCGACGCGGGACTTAACGCCGAAACCGATTATCCTAAAACATGGGAAGAAGTCATGACCCTGTCGGAAAAACTCGTTAAACGCGACGGCCAGATCATTACCCGGCGCGGGTTTGACTTCCGCTACGGCGACTACCTGATCAGCTGGCTTCCGATGGTCGAGCAGCTCGGAGGAAAGCTTGTTTCCGCCGACGGCAAAACCGCGATAATCGGCGACGATGCGTGGATCAAGGCACTCCAGTACATGGCCGACTTCGGCCCGAACGGCAAAAACCTCGGATCCCCCACCTATACCGCCGCGCGCAAGGTTTTCGACAATGACAAGAACGAGGTCGCGATGCACCTTTCAGGCCTCTATCAGGAACAGAGAATGGCCGCAGCAAACGAAACGTTCTACAACAGCAAGGACTGGATGGTCATTCCCTTCCCCGCATGGAAAGGCTCGAAGGTCGTTTCCCCCAACCATTACTACGGCCACTACTACATGGTCAACAGCCAGACCTCAAAGGCACGGCAGACGGCGTCCTGGAAACTAGTTTCGTTCATGCTGAGCCACAGCGAGGCGTACCTGACCAAAGTTGCCCTCGTTCAGCCGTCAAAGACCCTGTTTGATTCAGCGACCTTCAAGAACATGCCCTACGCCAACGTATTCAAGGCAGATCTTGAAAAAGCATCTATAGTCTATTACGGCGCAAGCTCGCTTTTGATCAACAACCTGGTCAAGGAAGCGGTTGAGTCGGTCATGCTCCAGAAAATCAGTCCCGACAAAGCGCTTGCCACCCTCCGCACCAAGGTGCAGCAGGCGCTCGACGAGCAATAAGAGGTAAATAAATAACCGCTGCAGATCCGCTGTCATCAGCAGGACCGCAGCGGTTTTTTTTCCATCAAAGGCTGGGCATCTACCTTGAGGAGGATTTATGGGACAGGCAAAAAACTTTTCGTATGAACAGAAGAAGGCAAGATGGGGCTGGATATTTACCGCTCCCGGAATCCTCTTCTTCTCGATTTTTTCATTTTATCCTATTCTGAACGCATTCTGGACGAGCCTTTTGAACAAGAAACTCGTCTCTCTCAAGACGCCGGACTTTGTCGGTATCGCCAATTATGTCCGCATCCTCGGAAACCTCGATTTCTGGAATTCCATGCGCGCCACGGCCGTGTTCACCATCGGCTGCTTTATCCCCCTGGTCATTATCGGCCTCCTCCTGGCCGTTCTCATATCGTCCCGGCACAGGGGCCACCGGGCCCTGCAGCTCGTATTCTATTCACCTGCGGTTCTTTCCTCGGTGGTTGCAGCCCTGATCTGGCTTTTGATGTTCGATCCAAGGGGACTGATGAACCAGCTGATCAACGCGATCGCCGGAACCCCGGGCATCGATCACAAGTGGATGGCGGACTCGGGCATGGTACAGCTGTCCACGATCATGGTGTATTTCTGGAAATACATCGGCTACTTCACCATACTGTACATTACCGGGATAGGAAAAATTCCCGCGTCGATATACGAAGCGGCGACGATTGACGGCGCCGGAGCCTGGCACCGTTTCTCCCTGATAACGATGCCTCTCCTTAAGCCGACGACGGTCATGGTTTCCATCATGGCCATGATCCAGTGCCTTAAAACCTTCAGCACCCAGTACCTCTTCACCCAGCGCGGCGCGCCGCAGGGCCCGATCAACGTCATCACACTGAATATCTACACCACCGCGATGAGGGACAACAACATCAGCAGGGCAAGCGTGATGAGCGTCATCCTGTTCTCCATCATGCTGCTCCTGACCGTGGTGCAGCTTAAAACCAGCAAGAGCGACGATATCACCTACTAGGGAAGGAAGCCTAATATGACGAAAACCGAAAAAAATTATACCTTTGTCCGCGCGGGCAATACCCTCGCATGGATATTCCTGCTGCTCTTCGCCGCCCTGATAGTCATGCCGCTCATATTCATGTTCGGCGCGAGCCTGATGGACTCGATAGAAATCATGACCATGCCCTACCGATGGATTCCGTCAAGCTTCAAGTGGGCGAACTTCGCCCGTGCAATCGCCGGGAACGACGAAAGCTATACCTACATGCGCAACATCGCAAACAGCCTTATCGTATCGGGCTCGATCACGGTCACCACCATATTCCTCTCTTCGATAGTGGGCTACGGCCTTGCCAAATTCAAATTTCCCGGCAGGACGATCGTTTTCTTCGCGATCATGGCGACGATGATGATACCCTTCGAGACCATCATGATCCCGCTCTACATGGTCACCCTCGGCTTCAACCTGCAGGATTCTTACGGAGGCCTGATCATTCCCTTCATGCTAAACGCCTTCGCCGTTTTTCAGATGCGGCAGTACCTGATGACCTTCCCCGACGACATCCTTGACGCGGCGCGCATCGACGGCACGAGCGAACCCGGCATCTTCGCCCGGATGATACTCCCCAACTGCGGTCCGGTCATCGCGACGGTCGCCGTACTGACCTTCCGCCAGCAATGGGACAACCTTCTGTGGCCCCTGCTCGTCACCCAGCGCGAGGAGATGAAAACCATCCCCGCCTACATCGTCAAGTTTGCGGCGGAAAAATACGCCGATGAGGGCGCGATGATGGCGGTTGCCCTTATTGCATCGATACCCGTTTTCATTCTATTCTTCTCCTTATCCAAATACTTTGTGGGCGGTTCGGCGATGTTCGCCGCCGGAAAGGAATAAATGCTTTTTATTTTCGATATGGGCGGAGTGGTTTCAATAAATGCGCATCAAATCATCCCGACGATGTCCAGGCGTCTCGGCATCAGCACGGCCGATTTCTTCATCAACTGCGACGTTCCGGAGGGCACGCCCCGGAACGCGCTCTATGACTACGGCCTCCTGGCGGCGATCCAGACGGGCAGCGTGAATTCCAACGGTTTCTGGAAAAGGTTCCGCGCCAACGCGGACAGCCGCATTGCCGACCTGCATACCGGAAGCCGTCACATTCCGAAGGTCATTCTCGACGAGAACCTTTGGGAATCCTGCTTTAACCCGGAACCGATTCCCGAAACCCTGTCGATCATCAAACAACTGAAAAAGGGCGGGCACCGTGTAGTCTGCGGAACGAACACCCTCGACGCACATTACGACGTGCATAAGAGAAGGGGCGACTACGACATATTCGACGCCGTATACGCCTCCCACCGGATGGGAGCCATCAAGCCGAACAGGGAATTCTGGGATATCATTCTCAAGGCCGAAAAAGCCGAGGCCTCCGGCGCTATTTTTATCGACGACAACCAAGCCAACGTGGATGCCTCTGCCGCCATAGGCCTGAGCTCGATTCTCTTTACCTCGGCGGAAAGCCTTGCCGAAACGCTCGCGCCTTATCTGAAAGGGACTCCGGTTTCTCTCTGATGCGGAAGATCGCCATCGCCTCCGGGATTGCACTCGTCCTCGCGGCCCTTACATTCGCGTTCTGGCCTTTTCGCCCCCGGGCCGCTCCGGAACCGAAAAAAGAAACTCTGGTGATCTACTCGCCCCATCCTGCCGAAATTACCGAATATATCGTCCGCGAATTCCGCCAGCGCACCGGCATCGAGGTGCAGGTTATATCGGCGGGAACGGGGGAGCTGATCGAGCGGATGAAGGCAAACGAAAAAAAGGGCGAGGCGGACCTGTTCTGGGGAGGCGGGGTTGAGTCCCTGGAGACCGTTACTGACCTGTTCAACGAGTTTACGAGTACCGAGGAAAACGCAATACAGGCGGTATATAAGGCTCCTCACGGAAAATGGCATCCCTTCTCCGTCCTTCCCGCCGTCATCATCTACAACGAAACGCTCGTTCCAAAGGAGCATATTCCCGATTCATGGGCATCCCTGCTCGATCCCTATTTCAAGAACCGGCTCATTATGGCCGATCCCGAAAAATCAGGCTCATCCTTCACCATCCTCGCGACCATGCTGTGGACCATGTCAAAGAACGGCAGCGGGGCTTTTTCCGGCTGGGACTACGTCGAGAGAATCATCGGTCAGCTCGGGGAAGGCGGACTCGCGTCCAGCTCGAATATGGTATACCGGTCGGTTGCATCGGGAGATTTTTACGCGGGAATTACATTTGAAAATTATGTGCTGTCGCTCCAGAAAACGGGAGCCAATGTCGCCTACTGCTATCCCGCCGAAGGCACAAGCGCGGTTCCCGACGGAATTGCCCTGCTGAAGACGTCCCAGCATACCGTCGAGGCGGGACAGTTCATAAACTTTGTGCTTGGCCGTGACGTGCAGGACATTCTCCTCGCGCGCTGGCAGAGAAGGACAGTCCGCACGGACATAGGCGAAAAAAAGACAGGCTTCACTTCCGGCCCGGACAGCGCTCGCGCCGGCTTTATCCGATACCCGGTCAGCGAGGCGGCATCCGAGCGTGGCCCTATCCTTGCGCACTGGGAGGCTCTGTACGCCCGTCCCGAAATTCCCTCGGCGTCAGTCCGGTAATCTTCCTGAATACCTGGGCGAAATACCGGGCGTCCGCATACCCGACCAGATCGGCAACCTCATACACCTTGACGGCCGGATCGCGCAGCAGCTCGGCCGCGCGCTTGACCCGCACATACATCAGGTAATCGGTGAAGGTGTAGCCCGTCTCCTGTCTGAAGAGGCGGCTTAAGTGTCCCGCAGATATCCCCAGCTCGGAGGCGGCGGCCTCTATCGTCACACCCTGAATATACCTGTCCTTGAGTATTCTGATCGCCCCCCCGATATAGCCCTCCTGCGCGTTGCCCTGATACTCGTTAAACAGAGTCTTCTCGGCCCGGCTCCGAACGGAGAGGTCCATGATACGCTGTTTCGCGCGGAGGAGGGCCGCACGGAACTCCTCGTCATCAACCGGTTTTAAAAGATATTCGCTCACCCCGAGATGAATTGCCCGGCGGGCGTATTCGAACTCCGAATGACCGGACAGGATAATGTATTCCGGCCCCCTTCGGCCTTCCGCGAGGCGCCTCTTTTCGTTTTCCGCGATGAACACGAGGCCATCCATGCCGGGCATACGTATATCGGTAAGGACGATATCCGGGTCAGCCTTCCGGGCAAGGGCAAGACCCTCTATTCCGTTCGACGCCTCCCCGGAAAACACAATGCCCATATCGTCCCACGGCGTTAGGAGAACCAGCTCGCGCCTGACTGTCGGTTCGTCCTCAAGGACGATAACCTTGAGCATCATGACACTGCCCCCGGAATAAACGGAAAACAGACGGTTACCGTCGTCCCCTCACCCGGGGATGAGACGATATCGAGGCCGTAGGGCCGTCCGTAAATAAGACAGAGGCGGCGATGGGTATTGATGAGGGCAATCCCCGCGCTTTGTCCTGGTAACGCCGTTTCTTCCTTTCCGCCTTCATTCAGCGAAGATTCAACCGGTCTCTCCCCGGCTTCTTTCAGCCTTTCCCTGACGAGAGCAAGCCGTACCGCGTCCATGCCGGCTCCGTTATCGGTAATTGTCAGAATCACGTCGCCCGAGACGAGAGCGCCTGTAATCGACAGGACGCCGTCGCCGAGCTTTTCCTCAAGACCGTGCACCAGGGCATTTTCGACCAGGGGCTGAATGATCAGGGTTGGAATGCGGGAAGAAAGAATCAAGGGATCGATCGATTCCTCGAGGCGGAAGCGGCCGGGCCAGCGCCAAAGCTCTATCGCAAAATAATCGCGCGCGATATGGAGGCTGTGTTCGACCGAGGAAAATCCGTTTCCCGAATATGAACCATCGCGGATAATCCGGGCCAGGCGCGTCGTCATGTCGGCGATATCCTTCGATCCCTCAAGCTTGGCCATCGAGCGGATCGAATTGAGCGTATTGTACAGGAAGTGAGGATTGATCTGCGCCTGCAGCGCCTGGGTCTCGGCCCGCCGGAGATCGCGCTCCTGCGCGACCAGGTTCGCGACCAGATCGTTCACCTGAAAAATCATGCGGTTAAAACTGTGTATCAGCACCGCTATTTCATCGCCCGATTTCGCGCCCGGCAGCTCGGGACACTGAGCATCGAGCTGGCCCCGGGACACTTTCTCCATGGTGAGCGTCAGTAAATGCACCGGACGGGCGAAAGAGCGGGATAGGAGAATGGCCATCGCCAGCGAGACCAGAATGCTGACGACGGCGATTATAAAGGTGAGCGCAGTAATTCGGGAGGTATACTCCCGTGCCGCAAAGACGGGATAGATGCCGCTGATGCTTATTCCGTGCCCAAGGGGCAGTCTTGAAACGTAATATTTCCCGGAAGATACAAGGGACGGATCGAGAAAGCTTGCCTCGATCCGGGGATCACTCATGTTATACAGTATGCAACCGGATGAGTCGGTTAAAAAGAGGTTGGTCAGGGCCCCGCCCGAGGCAGCGGCCGAGCCTATCCGGTTGAAAAAAACCTGACGATCGATATCGACGATCACGTATCCGACCGCTTCTCCGTCCCTGTACACCGGGGCGCCGAGTGCGAGGGGAACCGGGACTCCCGACATTGGATGCGGCTGACCGAAAAAAACGATGTCCTCTTTTGCGCCGCCCTTCAGCTCGCCGAGGATACCCCACCCGCCATAGGAAGCTATGTGGTATTCGTCCGGAATATCGCCGCGGGAAAGGGGGGCGGAACCGTCTGCGGGAATGATAAAGGGAATGAATGAGGAGGATGCGATGACCGTCGAGGAAAAAAGACGGTTAACCTCGGAAATAAGCCAGGAATCTTTTTTTTCTCCGGCCATGTATTCGCTGACGCTCGGCGCGGCGGCGAGAAAAGCGACAGCCGCGGCGGCCTCGCCGAAGAGCGCAGTGGTCATGCTCTCGGCGCCGGAAACCGCTTCGCCCGCCCTGTCACGGTAGGCGTTTTCAAGAATCTGCGTACTGACCGTACCGAATACGATCGACAGCAGAATGAAGGGAACAAGGCCTCCCGTAAAAAAAGCATACAGGAGGCGCCAGAAGTACGACCTCTGACGAAAAATCATCGGTTATGACGCGCCCGCAAGATTGCCGGAAACGGCCGCTCCGGGCAATCCGATATCACGCCGGAAAAACATTCCGTCATACGAGACGGCCTTCAATGCCTCATAGGCATGGGCTCTTGCCTCCTCGACGGTAGCGCCGAAAGCCGAGGCGGAGAGAACCCGGCCTCCCGAAGTCAGCAGTTCTCCCTCGACGGGATTCGCCGGTGCGGGGGGCTTCCCCGGAAACGAATGAAAAACGCCGGTTCGCGCCTGACCGTGCCGCTGGTTTATCATGGCGCCCGCGAAAAAAATCTTCGCCCCGGCCGTCGATACGGCTTTTTCGTTCACTGAAATCGGCAGGCCTTTGGGATACGAACCCGGATAGCCCCGCGATACGGCGACGGGAGCGCATACATAGCCGGATTTCCACGCAAAGGGAAAGGAATCAAGGCTGCCTTCGATGATAGACATGCAAAGTGAGGCAAAGTCGAATTTCATCAGGGGCAGGACCGCCTGGGTCTCGGGATCGCCAAGACGCACATTATATTCAAGAAGCTTCGGGCCGTCCTTGGTGATCATGAGACCGAAAAATATAAAACCGCGGTAATCAAATTGTTCCGCGATAAGTCCCTTCAAAGTGGGCTCCAGAATGCGGGTGATAAACTGTTCCGTCACCTGCGCGTTCATGCCGTCGGCGGGGGCTATCGCGCCCATGCCTCCGGTATTCGGCCCCTTGGCGCCGTCGCGAAGCCGTTTGTGGTCGCGCGCGGATACAAACTGAATGATGCGGGCGTTCCCTGCCTGCGCAAGTGCAGGAGTCACGCTGACCGCCGCGAGAATGGAGACCTCGTCACCCTCGAGATATTCCTCGATGACGACCTTTCTTCCGGCGCCGCCCAGGGTATTGTCCACCATAAAATCGCGGATAGCCTTGATGGCGGCGTCTTCGTCCGCGGCAACCACCACGCCCTTACCGCCTGCGAGACCGTCAGCCTTGACGACAACGGGCCCGTGAATTTTCTTGACGGCGGCAATCGCGTCGATGCTCTCAGTGAAGGTCTCGCTCGAGGCGCACGCGATCCCGTATTTCGCCATAAACCTCTTTGCGGTATCCTTGCTTGCCTCGAGGGCGGCGGCGGCCATGCAGGGCCCAACCACGCGAAGACCCGCTTCCTGGAGTTTGTCCGTAATGCCGGCGGCAAGAGGATCCTCGGGACCGACAACGACAAAAGATCCGTTATTCCGCGAAGCCAGCTCTTCCACGCAGGTTTTTACGACCGTAGCGGTTTCGGACACGCTGATATTGATATTTCGGCATTTTTTTTCTGTGTAGGTTCCGCCGTTGCCTGGAATGCAGACAACCTCGGATACAAGGGGTGATTTGGCAAGGGCCCAGGCTATTGTATGCTCACGGCCGCCCGAGCCGATTACGATTATTTTCATGAGACTATAATATGCCGAAGAAGGCCCCTACTGCAAGGGTTGCATACGGCTCGCGAGCTTTTCGGAGATCAGGAGAATCAGCTTTTGATCGGTTAAGATGATCGTTTTCTGACTCCTGTCCTGCGTGACAATCGAGACGGCGTTCGGCTCGCTATGGGTATATTCGCCTATGGATGTATAAAGCACCGAGTCGGCCAGCCAGATAAGTCCATTTTGGTATATTCCCGACTGGCGTTTATACATCAGATTCTTGATCCCGAGAGTAAAGCCTAAAACACCGACCCCTGTCACCGAGAACACGGTAAAGGCCCCAAGTTCACGGATATAGTTCACTGCGATCAAAACCGGCGTGGAAAAAACAATCAAAAAGTCCAGAATATTCCATTTGAGGGAAAAGGAAGTTTCAAGGTCGCCCATAGTCTGCCGCATCCTCCTGTTTGTGAAAAGGAGAAAAAGGGCGCTTACGGGCAGAAGGAAAAATCCGACGGCGGGAATTATCATTGATACTTGTGTCATTTTTTTATAGTATTGAATTACACGCGGAAACGCAAGGCATGGAGCCGGAGGGAAATAAATTGAAACACATTTCATCGGTACTGATAGCGGGCGCGGGCGCGATCGGCTCAATGGTTGCCTATCAGATATTCAAGAAATCCCCCGGAAACGTCTCCGTGCTCGCAGGCGGCGAGAGACTTGCGCGCTACCGGGAGCAGGGGTTTATAATCAACGGCGAGCATTGCTTCTTTCCTCTCACTGACTCGCTCGGGTCCAGCTCGAGCGATCTTGTTATCATTGCCTGCAAATTTCATCACCTTGACCAGATACTCCTTGACTTGAAAAACCATATCGGCCCGGACACCCTTATCCTGTCGCTGCTCAACGGAATCTCGAGCGAGTCGATAATAGGGAAAGCCTACGGCGAAGGGCGCGTACCCTACGCGATGATCCTCGGTACCGATGCCGGTCATGAAGGCAACCGCACCTCATTCTCCAAAACAGGGACCATATTTTTCGGCGACGCGCACAACGGCTTACCGCGCGCTGCCCGGGTCGAAACCATCGCGAACTTCTTTGAAACAGAAGGAATCGCGTACAATGTCCCGGAAAATATGCTCAACCGGCTCTGGTTCAAATTCATGATGAATGTCGGCTTGAACCAGGTAACTGCCGTACTTCGCAGGCCCTACGGAATTTTCAAGAAAGATTCGCTGATATCCGAGGCTGCGGAACTCCTGAACGCAGCAATGACCGAGGTAAAGGCGGTCGCTATGGCGGAAGGCATAACCCTGACGGAAGATGATGTCGCGACGGTCTACCGTACCATCGATTCCCTGTCGGATGAGGGAAAAACCTCGATGTGCCAGGACGTCGAGGCCGGGCGGAAGACCGAGGTCGAGCTTTTCTCGGGAACGATGAGGGAGCTCGGAAAAAAACACGGCATCGCGGTTCCGGTGAACGAAATGCTTTTTAAAATGCTGAAAGCCATCGAGCAGTCCTACTGATCAAACAAGCAGAGCCAAGGCTGTTGTATAGAAGCCCTAATTCAGTTTATCCATCTGCACGGTCACGGTCGAATCCTCTCCATGCACGTATATTTCCCCGTCCTGGATGGAAAACTGCAGGTCCATGAAGCGGTCGGCCATCTTCGCAAGCCCGTCAACCGTCTTGGCGCTGACCATATACACCGAAAGATTCTTTGCCCTCGACATTTTCGACGCGGATTTTTCCCACCAGACGGTCGGACTCTGATTATAGCTGTAGATGACCACCTCTTTAGCCCTGCCGCAGGCTTTCAGAAGATTCTTCTCGTCGGGCTGTCCGACCTGCACCCACAGCTGTATTGCGCCGGTCAGGTCTTTCTCCCAAAGGTCGGGCTCGTCGCTTTCCGTCAGGCCGTTGGCGAACTCGAGCCGCTCCCGCGAATTGAGGGCGAACGCGAGAATGCGCATCATCAGGCGGTCCTCTGTCTCGGACGGGTGGCAGGCTATGGTCAGCGAATGGTCGATGTAATAATGCCTGTCCATATCGGAGATATGCAGGACCGCCTTGTAAATGGTCGATTTGATTGCCATAGCCTATCCTTTTGCTTTCATCACAGTGTGCATAGCTCTATCGAGGAGACGGTAAAGGGACTTGTCCGGCCGCCCGTGATCTCGGCGAGGGCATAGTGCCCGGCCTCGAGGGCTCCCGGATTGACCAGTGTGGTC
>JAYVSC010000179.1:0-21703 GCA_043775705.1 Spirochaetales bacterium
GAAGAATATAAACAAGGGTTCACTGCTTCATCTTTTAATAGTCTCGTTACCAGTGAGTATTCGCATCTATATAAGAAATCTCCATATCAAAAAGGTACTTGCCGACACGATGCATGGCTCTCTGGCTATGACGAAGGGCGTATCGCTGCTTGCTTATTCCAGATTAATTTTTTAGAAAACTCTAAATATGAAACATCCCCAGTTCTGACAGGGCCCGGAAATGATAGTGACGATGAGAATATTTCATTTAGTTATTAATAATGCTAGATGAATGCTTCTCTATGAAGCGGCCTCCTTCTTCGTTTGAGAGGGACGGTGTCGGGTTCGCAACCGACCTTTCTTAACCATGTTTCGGCTGGGAAGAAAGAATACTGAGGTTCATCGCCTCATTGAACAGCTAGTGTGGAGACTGACTGTTTCGGCGAAGCTATGTTCTGATAAGAAGTTTTAGGGTTGCGGAATGTATTTCGAAAGCAAAGGAAGTAAACGGGACTCTCCACTCCCTTCTTTGCTTTACAAGGGTTCAATTCCCTTGTCTACCACTATCAATGGTTATAAATAAACGAAATCAAACTGGTTAATAACCAGATGATTATAAACGGAAAGGAGAGTCCGATGAAAAGTAAAATTGTTGCATTTGTTTCGACAAAAGGTGGTGTGGGTAAATCTTCCAGTACAATTCTCACTGCAAACTATTTGGCTGCGCTTGAGAAGAATGTATTGGTCATAGATACCGATTACAGTAATAGTACTACGTTGTACTATCTTGAAAGCAAGTCCAGTCTTCAGGGGAAAGGGTTTTCAAATGCGCTTAAAAATGGATGCCTTGTTGATAATATTGTTTCGACAAGAAACGAACATATTGATATTATTCCTTCAAATACCGATATTGAGCGTTTAGTTTTAAAAGATGAATCAGTTCTCAAAAATTTGATCGCAATAGATGCCGATGCACTTACTCTGTATGACTACATTCTCATTGATACTTCCCAAGGGTATAGCTCAACTGTCGAAAATGCAATTTATGCGGCTAATATTATTTTGACGCCAGTAATGCTTTGTCAATTTGATATGATCTCATGTCTAACTATGCAAAGCAAAATTATTGAAGCTGATAAGCTATTGTCATGGGGACTTTTCTTTAACGGTGTTAATCAATATGCCCAAAATAAAAATTCTAGTCATTATCAGTATATATCACTTTATAAGAAAACATTTAGTCAGTGTTTAAATTTGTTTGTACCAAAAACATCGGCTGTAACAAATGTGATTGATCGTGATATCAGGATAACTAAAAAAGATAATGATAAATTATACAATTCAATTAAAGGACTCGTATCAGTCATTGTTGAAGAATCCATTTTAGACGTAGAAAGTTTTTAAAAAAAGGAAATATAAATTGAAACCACTATCAATTTTGAATGACAATGATAAAATGAGTTTAAACAATTCTGGTACGGTTCTTTTGGCGAGATTACTCCCATTAAGAGACATTAAACTTCAAAGAGAGTTTAAAGAACTCTTTCCAATCATACCTGGAAATCTGGATAAAATTACCTTACGTATGAGGAATTCTGGATTCGATAACTCAAAGCCATTGCACATCTGGGATAATGGTGGTGTGTATATTCTGATCGATGGTCATCATCGCAGAGAAGCAGCATTAGCTTGTTCCTTACACGAGGTTCCTTGTTATCTTCACTCGTTTGCTACCACTGATGAAGCCCTTGAATACGCTTTGAGCGAACAAACAGAGCGAAGGAATTTAAGTGATGCGGATCTGCTTAAAGCGTTGAAAGTGGTTGATGAGCTTAAGGCACGAGGACCCGCAGCAGGAGAGAAAGGGAAATCCGCTTCTCGATCTGCCCAAATTCTAGGAATTTCAACATCTCGTGTTGAAAAGACTCGAATGGTTGAGAAGCATGGTACAGATGAGATAAAGCAAAGAATTGAATCCGGAGAATTGACTCTTAATAAGGCATATCTTCTTATTCGGGAAAACATAAAACCCGAGACAGAATATAAAAAGGTGAAACAACCATCACAAGATGTTGTCCTGTTTCTTCGACTTGTGCAAAAACACATTGAAGACCAAAGCATTGATCAGTTGCATCGTTTGGTACAAGAAGAGTTAGCTAAAATCGGAGGCTAGTTTGAAACCTTTTTTCAGTCATATAGGTGAAGCATTTGAAGAAATAAAAAAGATTTATGACGCTTTGCCACAAAGTTGTAATCAACGAATTGTATTGAAAACCTTTGCGGTAAAACTCGCCGCGCTTAATGGTGAATGGCAGAATCTTGAGTTTTATTGGCCGAAAGTCACACGGGGACTCTTTAATAAATTCTATAAACCGGACGGTAAAACCGTTCGGTCGCTCCCGGCAGGGGAAAATGAATAAGCAAATGATATCGATAGTAGAACCAGCCCATACCGACATTATTTATACCTTTTCTGATGAGACGTATATCACGCCCGAGACTGCATTCAAATCAAAGGACCTTGATAACCTCAGTCCTTATCAGATTTTTACTGGAATTGGAGTGGCCATAACTTTTGAATTAGCACGATTAGTTCGTAAACAACGATTTTATAGAGATGTTAAAGCGGTAAAAAGATTAAGAAAAAGGCACCCAGAAATAGAAATACTTTCGGTACAAGAATGTTTTTATGTGTATGCGGTGAAGCAAAATATATCTGATCCATTTGATTGCATAAAGGGGAAAATGATATGAATCAGGAAACAATTAAAGAAAAGCTTTTGGAACTATCTACAACTTCTACAGATTTCACTGTCATCCTCACTGGTAAATCAAGCAAGAAAGTAAATGGATTATATAAACCCGGAACAAATGAAATTCTCTTGCATAATAGAAACTTTGTTAATGATGACCAAGTGTTATATACAGCAATACACGAGTATGCCCATCACTTGCGATGTGAAGGAGGTGATTATTCTGCCCGCTGTCACAATATAGAATTCTGGGCCTTATTCAACACTCTATTGGATGAGGCCGAAGTTAAAGGTTTTTACCATCGCGCTCGTTCTGATTCACTTCAAAAGAAAATTGATAAAGCAAAACAAATCCAAGCAGATATACTTGCTCTTGAACGAAATCTCGGGTTATTGCTAGGTGAAATTTATGAAGAAAGCAAAGATGAAGCTATACGTTATGAGGATATTATCCAGCATGATCTTCAGCTTTCAATCAGCACTGCAAAAGAAATGAGCTTAATAGGAAGCCTCCCGCTCTCCTCTTTAGAGAATTTATCTGTAGATGCTTCCCGACAATTAATCAAGTCGCGTGGTAATCAAATAGTAATTGATGCAATCAAATCCCGGAAAAGCATTGCTCAAATTAAAAAGGCCTCGCGAAAAGAACCAGAAGAACATATAGACCAACTTGAAAAAGAGCGACAGAGAATTGAAAAAACAATAAAAACACTTCAGCGACGCTTGAAACTTGTTCTGCAAGAACTCGGAGCTGACTCTGATGAAAATGAGTTTCAAATAAAGAGGACAGGATAGATAACACGTCAAGCCCACCCCAATATAGGATAAGGAATATGCAATGGTATCGATGGTAGAAAGAGAACAAATAGACAGTATCTATTCATTTTCAGATGCGACGTATATCACTCCCGAGAATGTATTCAAACAAAATGACCTTGATAAACTCAAGCCATACCATATTTTTACCGGTATTGGAGTAGCTGTAACTTATGAGATAGATAGCTTAGTAAACAACGATTCTATCGAAATGTAAAATCGGTAAATAAAATAAAAAGGAGGCATCCCGAAATAGAAATTCTTTCGGTTCAGGAGTGTTTTTTAAGCTTATGTTGTGAAGCACAATATGATTGATCCATTTGACTATAAAAAGGAGAAATAATATGTATTTATGGATTTTTGTTTGTTTAGGAGCATTAGTAATTTTAACGATGGTTATTGCATTTGGTTTGTTCAAATTGCGGGCAGATGAATATTCTGGAGATTCTGCAGCATTAGCAGTAACTGGTGGTGTTATTGCTTTATGTTTATTAAGTGGTATAGGAATGAATTTACAATCAATAGCTCAAGCAAAATTTTCTGTGTTAATTATTAATAACCAGTACAATACTTCGTACTCCGCAGAAGAATGGTTTTTCAATAAAGAATTAATTATAAAAATAAACAACATCCCCGAAGGGGAATAAAGTGAAAAGAAGAAAACTACATGCAGCTACAACTCGGGAGAAAATTAGAGACTCATGTTTACGACGAGTTATGCCCCTTGGATGGAAAGGAAATGTGAAAGACGCTGTTATACGTCGCTGTGCAAAGCCTGTTTACTGTAAAGAAACCGGGGATGAGTTTGAAAGCATATCAGCTGCTGCTCGTTCGCTTGGTGTCACTCCGATTCAGGTATCCCGTGTGTGTAATGGAAAAAGAAGTTCGATTCATGGGCAATCATTCATATTTACATCTGATGCTATATAGCTCAAATTTAGGAGAATAAAATTATGGGAGACTTGAACAGTTTAAATCTAACCGGTCGTTTAGTTCGCGACGCGGAACTAAAAAACACAACGAATAGGGTAACTATTTGTGAATTTTCTATTGCAAATAATTATGAAAGGAAGACAGGAGAGAGCTGGTCAAAAGAAGCAAATTTCTTCGATCTAGTCTTATTCGGAAAAACTGCAATAGCCTTAAGTCCAATTCTTAAAAAGGGTTTTCTGGTCGCCATAGATGCCGAGTTGCGTCAAAACAGATGGGAACAAGAAGGGAAGAAACGCTCAAGTAAGGAAATTATCGTTAAGCGTGTGCATCTTCTTTCTTCCTCCGGAAAAAAAACGGAAGAAACTCCAAGCGAAAGTGAAGAATATGATTTTGAACCTCCTGCGGTGCCGGAGGCATACCCGACCGAGGAAGAAACAATCATCATGGATATTTTCTGATTTATTTTGCAGGGCGGTATTTATGATAGAAAATTTTGAAGCCTATATTGATCTTCTTGATCCACCAACAGAGGAAGAACTTTTTGGAGAGACTGATGAGAAGGAGAATTATTATGAAGATGAATTTCTCGATTAAGACCATTATCCTTGGTTTATCATTCCTACTGATTATCTCATGTGCTATAGAACTACCCCTTGAAGAGCAAGTTACCTGGTATGAAGCACGTGTCGCCGCGATCATCGATGGAGACACAATTCAGATTCAATTCATTGACGATTCAATCCCAGGAGGATGTGAACGAAGTGAACGAGTACGACTCATCGGTGTTGATACTCCAGAGCTGTTTACCGAACCGCCAGAGTTTTTTGCCCAGGAAGCGAAGGATTTCAGCAATGAATTATACCTCACAAACGTTCTATTGGAGTTTGATCCAATTTCAGCTCGAAGAGATCGCTATGGACGTCTTCTTGCATACATTTATAAAGATTTCGGTTCTATCTCGATTAACGAACAACTGATTACCGAAGGCTTTGGATATTACTACGGTATTTTCGCGTTTGATCCAGAGCGGATGACAGAGTTTCAAAATACAGAAAATTATGCCAGAAGTAATCATAAAGGCCTTTGGAAGTAGTCACGGGAGGTGTTGTCATGAACGGTGAATGGTCGCGTGGTTATGGTCAGCGATATAAACATTTAGTTATACGCACTGAAATAACGAAATACTTTAAAAGAACACATTTTGCTTGCGGCCAAAATACTGAATACATAGTTGATGAACTAGCAGATCGGAAACTGTCGCATAAATGTCCCACTTGTATTAGTTATGAAAGACAAAAAAAGTAGTAAAGAAATAAATCAGGGAAGTGTGGTGAAAAGATAGACACATTGGTAATGTTCTGAATCCCAGCAGGTGGAAAAAAAGCATAAGTGAATACCCGAAATGGATCGCTCCACCGAACAGAACGTGCGGGTTCAAGTCCCGTCACTTCCAATAACCCGTATGGGTGAAAAAAACGTTACCGGTCGATACCGGTGTTTGAGTTCAGCCAGGCAGGGGGAAAATGAGTTTTCTCCCTGCCATTTTTTAATTGCATTCGTCAAATCTACCCCCTTTCCTGAATAAACAGGGAACCGTCATTCACGTGTATTCCAAAACAAATGGACATATTTTCCTCATAAATGAAGTAATCAAAAATCTCATCATCACTCCCTTAAAAACATGGAGCTTATTATGTTTCATACATTCGATACAGAAGTCGCCGAACAATTTAATGATGCAAATATTGCGACGCTTTTTCAGAACTTGTGTTACTGGATTATTCACAATAAAACGAACAATAAAAATAAAAATGACATAGAAATAAATGGAGTGGTTGTAGAACGGTATTTTACCTTTAATAGCATACAAGCGTTTCTCAAGCAATTCCCTTATTTTTCAAAAAAGCAAATTGAGAATTATCTTAACAAACTCAAAGAGGAAGGTCTTATTACAAAGGGGAATTTTAACAAGGTAGGCTTTGATCGTACGAGCTGGTTTTGTCTGGTAGATGAAGAGTATTGGACACAGAAATATCTGGGCAAACCTAAACATTCAGAAGAAAAAACGCCCGAAAAGAAAGCCGATACCCTCGCAAGCGAAGTTCCTGAACAAGTAAGTATTGATAGTAAGGAAGCCATTATTCGGGAACAACCTCCTGTCAGTGAAAACACAAGCAATATACCGGAAAAGACGTATACAGAACCAGAAATAGACCCTTCACACCCTGAAAATGAAAATCTCCAATTCTTCCATTTCCCCAAAAGGGGAAATGCATTTCCCCTTTTGGGTGGGGTATCTCATCGGGAACAACCTCCGGCCAGTGAAAACACAAGCAATATACCGGAAAAGACGTATACAGAACCAGAAATAGACCCTTCACACCCTGAAAATGAAAATCTCCAATTTTTCCATTTCCCCAAAAGGGGAAATGCATTTCCCCAAAACGGGAAACCTATACCAGATATAAACTCTAATCCTAAACTTAAATATAAACAAAATACTGCTGCTGCTGTTCGTAGTACGTTATGCGCCCTAGATACAACACTGATTCTTGACGGTGAGTTTTATCCAGCAGCAGCAGAGTATTTAAATCGTTTTGAGTTAGAAGAGGAATACTTGCGCTGGTTTTATCAGCACCTCAAGAAAACCAAAAAAATAAACAATTTTTCAGGTTATTTTTTCACGGTATTTTTTCGGGATGTGTATGTCCAGCGCTATAAAGCGGATAGTGCTTCACAACAAAATAAGCAAAAAGAAAGGGACATGGCCGTTTCACCCTATTCTTGTCCAGTCTGCGGCCAGGATCAAAATATTTCTCCTGAAACCCGTTCTTGTTCGTGCTGTGAAACTCCGCTTAATCCGTCGGGAGAAGAAATAGAGCGATACAAAGTTGTGTACCGAATGGATGACAAAACAAAAGAGCAGTATATCTTTGCTCGTTGCGGAGTTTTGCGTACCGGCGGGAATGTAAGTGAAAACCTCAAGGAACTGGATCGGCAGTTCGGGATTGTGGTGTAACGTATGGCAAAACATTTTATCGGTGTTGACGATTATAAAATTAGTCCAACCTGGAAGGCGCCGGGTAGAAAAAAATCAAGCATTGCCCTTGGCCTTTTGGCTCTCTATGCTCTCAAGAGGTATAATTCTTCGAAGAAAAAGGGTGGTAGCGGCTCTGGCGGTCGAAAAATATTGAACCAGGCCAATGACACACGACAACGCTGTACAGTCAAAATGCACTATTCAAAAAGCATGGAAGCTCATAAAGAGCAAATTAACCGATATCTAGTAAAAGAGGGTAAGGGAAAAGAAGGAACCGCTCCGGTACTCTATGGAACTTCGGAAGAAGAATACCGGAAAAATATGAGCGTGAAAAACTTTCGAATTTTCTTGAGTCCCGCGTCCAATACGATACCTTTGCAAACACTTACAAAAACCTTTGTTGCGTCCCTTGAAGCACAAACGGGCTACCAGCTCTACTGGATCGCAGCCGAACACTATGACACGGCACATCATCATGTGCATTTGCTGATCAATGGGCAGGATAAAAACGGAAAAGACGTGTTCTTCCCCCCGGATATGGTGAAAACCTTCATGCGAGAAAATGCCTGTAATATCTGTACTTCTCTGGTAGGTTCCCGAACAAAAGAAGACCTTGCTCTTGAGAAAGAAGGTGCGATTACCGCCAATCGGTATACGTACCTTGATGAACGAATCAATGAACAGATGAAAGACGCTCAGGTAGGGCTTAATTACACGGGGCGAGATCGAGAGAACATTAACCGACGGCTTGATCATTTGCGTTCATTGGGGCTGTGTCGATTCGAGGTAGATAAATATATTTTTAATTCTGAATGGGAAAAAACACTAAAAACAAACGGACGGTACAATGCTTTTATTTCATCCCGTAAAGCTTTGAAATATACCAATGAACAAAACCTTTTATTGTATGATGGAAAGCAAGGCTCTGTATCCGGTATAATTACAAAAATCTATAAAACTGATGAGGTTTCAGATAACCATGCAATCCTGTTAGAGAGTATCGATGGCAAGGCATACTTTATCCCCTTGTTTCGTAAGCCCTCTGTTTCCGGCGGTCAAACAGTTGAAGTAATTCCGGAAAAGAATCAAAAAGGCCGCCTTGTTCCCAAGGTGTACAAGAGAAGTCAAGAAGACCTTGCAGCAGAGTGCTCTGCAAAAGATTATCGCAAAGGATTTGCAGTTCAAGTACAAAGGGCAACGATTGAGCCGTCAAGAAATGGCATGAACCGTAATATGTGATATACTTACGGAACAGATAGTCGAACAAAGTGAGGAGTGGAGACATGGAAACGAAAGCGAGATTTTTACAGTATACCGACAAGATTTGTCGGGACGAAAAGGGTGTCATTCAGGATGAGGATATTCTCCTTCCAACCATGATTATGCGCTTTAAGAATGGCTTGTTACACGGTGGCGTTGACGCGGCAATTTCCTGCATGGATGGACACCGGGAACACTGGAAAAATGGTAAACTGCATCGCGAAGGCCGACCGGCAGTTCTATCCATTACAGAAGATGAAAATGGTAATGTATACGAAGAGTATTGGGAAAACGGAATCCATATTTCTTAGATATCTCGTTTTTTGTATTGCTCACTCCTATGTAAAAAAATGAACCCTGGCTGAACATCAAACAAACAAACAAAGAAAGAAACATGACGAAAAAAAACACATCTGAATTTCTGCGCGGGAAGCCGACAAGCGGGAACCGCGAACAATTGTTTGCGGCAATCAATAAGGTATGTGCGTTCCTTCTGATCTTCGCAGGTCTATGGGCGTCAACGCAATATTTTGCGTACCTTGTCGGATATGACCCTGATCTCATTGGGTATCCATTCATTATTGTCAAAAAAGAATGGATCAATGGTGGCTCCTATCCTCTCTATGCACCCTGGAAGTATTTGTCCTGGCTATGGGAATTCTTCAGGGATGGTGAGATTACGTTCTTCTTGAAAAAGGCCCTTACTCCTTGGCTCGCGGTATCTTTTTTCGCAGTAGTCCTCTATACCGTCATTACGTACTTCCGGGGGTTCAAGCAAGCAGCGGAAAACATTTTTGGAACCGCTCGCTGGGGGACAAAAAAAGACCTTGCAAAGGAAGGTTTACTTGATAACGACGGCGGCGTAGTCTACGGACAGCTATTCGATGCCAATGTTAATGCTAAACTGGATAAAAAGAAAGGAGCTGTATCCTTACACCTGAAACGCAGCGCTCCACTCATTACCAATATCGGAGTAACAAACACTCTTGAGGCCGCGCCCACTAGAAGCGGTAAGGGTGTATCAACCGTTATACCGTCTATTACCAATTACAAGGGTTCTGTGTTTGTACTGGACTTCAAAGGGGAAAATTTTGAAAAGACTAGCGGGTATCGCGCTAAAAAAGGGAAAGTCTATCGATATGCGCCGGTAAGTGAATCCGGGCACAGTTTTAATCCTCTTATGGAAATACCGGGTGGGAAGGACTCCTATGGATACGCGAACCTTATAGCCGATACCGTATTGACCCCCCAGTCAGGAAAGGCAAGTGGGGACGCAAACAGCGAACACTTTCGTGAGGCGGCCATTGCATTTCTAACCGGCGTCATCCTGCATATTCTCTGTTCCGATTACCCGGATAAAACCCTGCCTGGCGTGAAAGCATTTCTTTCTGCCGTAAATCCGGAAAACGCTGCTGATGATACCTATTCATTAAATCAAATGATTGCATCAACACATTGTACCCAAGAGATGCACGAACGGGTAATAATGGCAGCAGGGGATCAGTTAAAAAGGCCCGACAGAGAACGGCAAAGTGTCCTTTCTACGGTTCAAAAGTCATTACGAGTCTTTGAAGATCCGCGAGTTCGTGAAACCTCGATGAGTCATGATTTTTATATAGATGAGTTTGAAAAGACTGATACGCCCATTTCCCTGTACCTAACAATACCCTATGCACACATGAGTCGCCTCGCGCCTTTAATCCGACTTTTCATCATGCTTTTAATCCGAAAATTCACGGACGGCGAGACCCGCCATGACGAGCGCAAATTAAAAGTGCCGCTTTTGATAATTCTGGACGAGTTTGATAAGCTCGGAAAATTCAGCGAATTACAAGAATCAATGGGAATACTCGCCGGATATGGTATTCACTTCCTGCTTATTGTCCAGTCGCCGAACCAGCTCATTGATATATACGGTATTAATCATCAATTTTTTGCGCATTGTAAAAATATTTTATTATTCGCCCCTGGCGAAATACAAAGTGGCAAGACGTGCTCAGAAATGATAGGAAAGGAATCGATTTGGAAATCAAGCACCTCTACCAGTGGTACCCGGTTCTCGGTAGGACTCGATAATCTCAATATCTCTGGTGGGGAACAGGAAAGGAATCTTATAAACCCGGATGAGGTTATGAAACTCCCGCCTGACCAGCTGATTATTCTCACCCAAGGGAAGCCGCCATATATTGCCAAAAAATGCGTGTATTATGAACAGTCTCCGTTTAAGGACCGGCTCTATCCTCCTGCTTTCATAGACAAAAAAGGGGCAATGAAGCAAAGTGCCCATAATGTAGTGCGCTCCTCTGCTCGACATTGGTTCGACCTCCCGCTTTTTACCTGTCTTGAGAACTCCTATGACATTGTAATTGATGAACGATTGATCGATCCCTGGTTCACCAAGCGTATGAAGGAAAATGCAATAAAAGACCTTGCCACGAGTGCTGCTAGTGGTACTACCTCTTCATCCGATTCAATTCCTGTATCTTTTTCAGATGAGGGGTCTACTAACGAGTTTGACTCTACCACTCCAACACTTATAGGACTATAAAATGAAAACAATACAACCTGATGACGTAACTCATTTTCGTCTTTCAACCAAACAGAAAAAAGAAATTGATGCTTACTGTGCCCGGCATAATATTGCAAGCCGCTCGGAGTTTTACCGCTTTGCAATCGCGCAAACACTTAAGCCCGATGTGGAAGATCCTGATTTAATCTTTTCGTCCCTTAAACACCTGCATGACCGTATGCACACGGTTGTTAGGCAGCAGGAAATCATGTTCAGTTATATTACGTTTCTTGCTCGCCATTTTCTTTCTTACCATGCCGAGATCCCGGAAGAATTAAAGGAAGCTGCCACCATCTCAGCTGTTCAACGGTTTGAAAAAGTTTTTTCAAGTTACCAGAATAGCTTGAAAAACACACCGGCCATGTTTGAATCACTTCTCGCTGATTACTTTGAGGAACGTGTGTAATGAATGCTGATGCTAAAAAAGAGATCAAGGAACGCCAGTTATCCAATCTCTTTGGCGAGTTGGAAGCACTCCTTCCCGTGTTTGAAAACAAGGAACTGACAGATATTTTTATTTATGGAGACGGCTCTGTCCGGGCAGAACACTTTCTGGACGGTCGTGTTGATACTGGAGTCATCATAGCTGAAAGTGCCAGGTATAATATTGTCCATTATTTATCGGCTATGTCCGAATCAAGTATTGATACCTGGGCAAACCCGACTCTGGAAGGAATATTGCCTGAGTATAATTTCCGCGTTACGGCGGTTATTCCTCCTTGGGTACGTTCGCCAGAAATTACCTTCCGTCGTCCTCCGGTAAAAATATTCACCTTGGAAGAGTACCGTGAATCAAAGAGAATCACGAGCGAACAGTATGACGAAGTGGTTGCCAGTATCGAGCGGAAAGACAATATCCTTATCGGTGGTGGCACGGGGTCCGGAAAAACCACATTCACCAACGCATGTATTAAGAAAATGAGCGAGTTTACTCCTCATGATCGCTTCCTGATTATCGAAGATACGCCTGAATTGCAATGCTGCGCCCAAGATATAACCCAACTGTATATCCGTAAAGACCAGGCAGCCCTCGCAGTGCGTTTTGCGCTCCGCTGGTTTCCGAAGCGCATTATCTTCGGAGAACTCCGGTCCGGCGATGTTGCCCGGGAACTTCTTGAATGTTGGAATACTGGACACCCTGGAAATATCACTACTATTCATGCGGATTCCGCTCAAACGATGCTTACGCGGTTCCGTGGAATGCTTTCCGAGGTAATTACCGGAACGCTTCCGGACGTCAGCAACACAATACACCTGTGCATTCATCTCAAGAGAAAATCAGGATTTGGCCCGATTGTCGAGGAAGTGCTACAAACCAGGCAGATAGCGAAGCTCCTGGATGCAATTGAAAGACAACGTCAAAGCGATGCTTTTGTCATGAATGAATATAACGATTTTCTTCACACCCGTGAAAACCCCAGCGCGATTAACGAATGAAGAAACCACCATTAGGATGATACTCAATAAAGGAGGCGTATAAGAAGACAGGGTAATCTATATTGGAAGGATTCGTTGATCCATTAAAAGAGCGCTTGGCTGAACTCAAACGCAAATTTGGAGAGATACGATGAACGAACGAAGAGACTCACTTAATCAGAAAATTCTTTTTTTTCTTGCCATTTTTATTGTTACGGGCTTGAGTGTTTTTGCACAGAGTAGTGTGGTAATTCCCGGGGAGGTACAAAGTACCCTCGAAGAGGTACGCAATGCTTTTACTGGAGACCTCGCCCGAATACTCGTTGGTATCTTCTTCGCCGGTTCCTGCATAGCCTATGCATATAACAAAGACAACGAAAAAATGAAGGCAAAAATGATCGCTGTTATGATCGGCTCTGGCTTACTCGCGCTGTCGCAAGGTATCGTCGATAATGTCATGAGCATGGGGAATGCTTAATGAGCGTCCGTGATTATGCAGAGCCGGTACGTCGCTCGCTCATGCAACGCGAACTGGTACTCGGGATCCCTGCTCTTGGTATGCTTATACTACTTTTGTTGGGTGTGTTTACGATGTACATTTTACAGCAATACTACTTCGGTATTTTCATCGCTATTTTGTATATCGTCATGCGCTACCTGACCAAAAAAGACCCGTATCTCATCGACATTCTTATCGAACACGTCAATCAAAAAGACTATCTCGTTCCGTAATGGATTCAGGCACCATTCCAAGAGGTCATCCTCTTGGAATGATATGCCTTTCGCTTAAAAAGGAGAAGCAAAACACACATGGCACAAAAAGGAATTCCTGCAAACGCTGACTATTGGAGTAAGCATATACCCTGGCACTATGTTTCCAGTAAAGTAGAAGGTGTCGTCGTGCAAAAGGACGGCCTTCTGCAACGTACCTTTGCATTTCGTGGCCCCGACCTTGAAGCGTCGGCCGCATATTATATCAATGATCTTTCCCTTCATCTTAGTAATTCGGTAAAGCGTTTAGGCGCGGGCTGGGCGATACAAACCGAAGTGCAGCGGTTTTCTACCCAGGTATATCCGGGAGGAAACTTTACAAAGCTTGCTCCGTATCTTATCGACAAGGAACGAGAACTTGCATTCATGTCTTTCGGGAAACACTTTGAATCGTCGTATTATCTGACTTTCACCTTTCGGCCGCCTCGGGAAATCACTAAAAAAGCAATAAACCTTTTTTATTCAGATACTGGGCACGAAAGCTCTCTGGATGAAGACATTGCCCACTTTGAAAGCACCATGGATGATGTTGTCGGCATCCTGAGTACCAAATTACTTATTGCACCTCTCGATGATACGCAAACCTGCGAATATCTTCATTCGACCATTTCAATGAACTGGCACTCTATCACGTATCCAGAAAATCCTTTTTTTCTTGACCGTCTTCTTCCGGATGAAGTCCTCGATATCGGCTTGACTATGAAGCTCGGCGAGGAGTATATCCCGATTATTGGGATCATCGATTTTCCGCAAAGCACGTACCCGGCTATTTTCGATAAGCTAAATAAGGCGAAACAAGAATACCGTTGGTGTAGTCGGTATATCTGCCTTGATAAAGAAGAAGCAATCAAGAAAACGGAAAAAGCGCAACAAAATCACCGGGGAAACCAGGTCGGTTGGTTTCAGTCATTTATTGCATCGACGACAAAAGAGCCGCCAAAACAGATTAACGGTGCCGCAATCGTTAAGGAGGAGGATGCGGCAGCCGCGCAGATTGCCATTGATACCGATGAAGTTTCCCTTGGACTTTATACATCGAATATTATGGTGTGGGACGCTGACTTGAAGAAGGCAAAAAAGAAGGCGCAAGACGTCAAAAAACTTGTACAGAGTGTCGGTTTTGTCGCGAAGGAAGAAACCTTCAATGCTCTTGAGGCATGGAAATCCATGATGCCGGGCGACATGACCAGTAATATCCGCGCCCTTCCGGTAATCTCCAGTAACTTTAGCCATGTCGTGCCACTATCGGCAATATGGGCAGGGATGATAGAAAATAATCATGCCGGGGAAGTAACCGGAGTTGATCTTCCGCATGTAATATGTTCTACCCAGGATGGCACTCCTTTTTTTTTGAATCTGAATCCTCGTGATGTTGGGCACACCATCATTCTCGGACCGACAGGTGGAGGTAAGTCTACGTTCCTTAATCTTTTGGAATTGCAATTCTTTAAATATCCGGAAAGCCAGGTGATAGTCCTTGATAAAGGGCGCTCCGCTCGACAGCCAACAATGGCCTTTGGTGGACGATACTACGAGCCGGGAATGAACGGCGTATGCTTCCAGCCATTGCAGAATCTTGAAACGCTACTTGACCGTACCTGGGCAACAGAATGGATCGAGTCCTTAATCCAGATTCAAGGAATTCAAGTAACGCCGGGAATAAGTAGTGCCATTACGGATGCAATAGACCGTATGGCAAGTATCAGTGAAAAGAAACGTACCATAACCACGTTCTGCCAGAGTGTGAACTATCTAGATCCGGATTCAAAGCAGCCGATCTTACGCGAAACCTTGCGGCCGTACCAACTCGGTGGCAAATATGGCGCGATATTCGATGCCGATAGCACTTCTATCACACTCGATGCTCGTTATATAACCCTCGAAATGGAATACCTGATGCAAATGGGCGAGTCCTGTGTTGCTCCTGCAATCTCGTATATATTCCATTTTATAGAACGCCTTTTTACTGGCCGCTTGACTCTGCTTGTACTTGACGAAGCATGGCTTTTTCTTCGGCACCCAATATTTCGCGCAAAGATAGAAGAGTGGTTAAAAACACTCAGGAAAAAAAACGTATTCGTCGTGTTTGCCACGCAAGATGTCGCTGATGCGGTTAATTCTTCCTTATGTTCAACGCTTATCCAGCAGTGTCATACCAAGATTTTCCTTGCTGACCCGGAAGCGGAGACGCCAGCTATGAGTCATGCCTATGCAACCTTTGGCCTGTCGGAGGCGGAAATCGATGCCCTGGCGCATTCAGTGATGAAGCAGGACTACTTGTATACCTCAACGCTCGGCAGTCGAATGTTCCAGCTTGACCTGAAGCGCGAAGGCCTCGCCCTCGCGCTTATTGGTACACCTGACCACGATTTATTGGATCGCCTGGTAGCCAATCACGGAGAGGAGACGGGTTATCAATACTGCGCAGAAATTCTCATAGAAAAGGGAGTCGCGTTTAAACGCTATCTATAACGAAAGACAAAAGGAAGGTCTATAATGAAATTGCAGAATTTATCAAGAGTATTTATTGTACCGTGCATGTGCCTTGCCCTCGGCTCATTTTCGATAGGCGCTCAAGTAATTCCCGTAGTCGATGCCCCACACATTCTGGAAACCATACATAATGGCTATCAAATGTACCAATCGCTACAAAACTCGATCAAGGATTTGGAGTATGCCTACGTATCAACTCAAGCACAGCTTACCCAACTCCAACAGCTTGATATGAATAAAATCAGGTCCTTTACCGATGCTGTTTCTTTCGTGGATAAACAGATTGATTTTGTACGACGGACAGAAAACCGATTCAAGGCAATATCTGTTTCTGTTGGTGGAAAAAACGTACCCATAAGTCAGTTTTATCGTCTGCCAGGTGAGGCCTCTGACATGATTGTACATGATATGACTTCTGATATGAGCGATTATGAAAAAGCACGCGCATGGAGCCGATACGGAATGAATCCGGCAAATTATATGTATGCCGTCGCATGGAGGGGTCGCCTTAACGACGCTGCAAAGCAGATGACCGCGATAGGAGACGTTATCGCGGAAAACAACAAGAAAACTGCGGAAGAAATGAGCGTCCTCATGGAAGAAACGGAAAAGTCAGAAAGCTCTCTTGCAGTCATGCAAGCAATGGCAGCATTGATGCAGATACTGATCGGTGAACAGATGGAAGCGAATCGGCTGAACGCGTTGACCGCCCAATACACGGCTGATAAAGATATGGCAGCGGATAAGCCGGTCGAGCCACGCTCCACTTTTTCAACAGATTGGATCGAGTAAAGGAACACATGGAACCAAAATGGTTAGACGCGCCCTTCTTTAATCTTCTTGAAGACTTTGCCAGTCTTCAAGGGTATTTTATGGTGCAAGCGATGTTTATCGCAAAAATCGTTCTTACGCTTAATCTCGGCTTTATAGCGATAAAATATATTGCCAAAGGCGAGGGTATATCAGAACAGTTAATGAAAGTTCTTATGTCGGTGATTATGTTTCTCATCATTGTCAATTCGTACCCACTGATGATCCAGGGTTTGAACAGGATTATCTATAGCTGGAGTTACGGGTCAACCTACGGCAAGGTTGCCGAGATGATACAAAAGACCACCTCTGGTGGGGAAGCAACTGATTTCTGGGAAACGAAGAGTAATGATCCCGATGCGTATTCGGATATTATCAAGGTATTGGAACAAGAAACCGGAAAGGGAAACGTCGCAAAGAAGTATGTACTTGATATATTCGATAAAGGCTCTGCGAAGCGTCCAGGAATGTTCATACGTCCGAACGCAGTAATGCGCCTCTTGATGCTCACCTTCGAGACTATCTGGAACAAGGCAGTGACTTGTCTTGAACCAGTTGGAGGAATGAACTTTTTACCGAAAGATATGGGTGGATTTCTTCTTCTTACCATTACCGGTCTTGCAGTTATTGGAGCTGGTATCTTTACTTCCCTCCAATACTTTATCGGTGCTATTGAGTTTACCTTCATAACCAGTGTAGGGGTTATTATGCTCCCCTTTATGCTTTGGGACGGAACGAAGTTCTTAACCGAAAAGCTGGTTGGCGCGATTGTCGGACAAGCCTTAAAACTTCTTTTCGTAACGCTCTGTTTTATGTTGGCAATCAATGGATTTTTGACGCTCATGGTTCGTCCGTTTGACAGTCATATTGACCAGATGATCTACACCATGTTTACCGTCTTTTTTTATTGGTTATTGTGCCTACACGGCCCAGCCCTTGCAACTGCATTACTTACTGGTACTCCCCAGCTATCAATGGGAGAAGGTATGGCTACAGCGGCGGCAATGGGTGGCGCAGCGATAGCCGCTGCAAAAGGAGTCCAGAGCACTGCTTCTGCAGCGGTTAAAACAGGAGTACAAGCAAAATCTGCCGGGGACAAAGCCTTCGGATCCGCAGGAGCCGCAAAAGCTGACGGTAAGAGGGTTGGCGGAATGATTGCTGCCGGTGCTCGTTCACTGGGAGATTCAGCGAAAGACAGTGTGAAATCCGGTGTACATGGACTCGCACAAAGCCTCACCAAAGGCAAGGGTGGTGGTGCCGGAGGGGGAAGCAGCGGAGGGGGAAGCAGCGGGAAAAATCGTTGGTCCACCCTGCAAGCCAGAAATGATCCAAAAGCTGATGGCAACCGGAAAACATCCAAAGAATTCGGACAAGAAAACCGGGCGAAAGGCGCAGAACGGTATCAGCAGGACAAGCACGAAGCAAAGGGTAAAGAAGTAGCTTCCTGGAAAGCGGGGATATCAAATAATTCCAAACCCGCCGAAAGTGCAAAACGGTATGAAGGCGGAACACCCCTAGGACAAAACATCCCTAAACGGACTCCCGGCCCTGCTAGTAGCACAACAACAGAAAAACCATCAGGAGGAAATAGTGGCAAATCATCATAAAAAAAGCGTCTATCAAGAGATCCCGCTTGAGAATCCCATGAACCGAAATGAAAAACTGTACTGTGATATGGTCGCTAAAGAAAGCAAAGGAAAAAAAGAGTGGTTGATTATTTCAGTTGTAGAATTAATAGCCATCGTCGCACTTTCCGGTTTTCTCACATGGTCAATAACCTTACCCAAACGTATTCCGGTTGTAATAACCGTTCTTCCTTGGGGAGAAGCAAAGTATGTTGGGGACGTGTCTAGTTATTCTTATGAAACCATGAACATTCCGGAAAGTGCCTATATCTATCAGGTGGAAACCTTCCTGCAACGGTTACGGACGCTTCCGACCGATGGACAGGTACTCACCCAGAATATAAGTTCACTTTACAATATGATTACCCGAGAAAACGAAAACAAAATGACTCCCGAAATACGTGCAGATAATCCTTTCGCCGATATCGGCTTCAAAAAGCGTGTGGTTACGATTGAGTCTACCATACGGGTATCGGGCAGTACCTTCCAGGTAGACTTTATCGAAACAGTAACCGGCCGAGATGCCGCAACGAAAAGATATCGCGCCTTGGTAACCACAGTCCGAAAAACCCCGCCGAAAAACGCGGAAAAATTAAATCCGTTAGGTATTTATATTGCTGAATACAACATCACAGAAATCACCCGTGTACAAGGAGAACAATAAATGAAGAACAATCCCGAGCGTATCCTCGCAGTGGTTATCACGCTGGCGACCGTATCAATTCTATCGTGTAAAACAGTCGATCTTGAACCACGCAATGAAATCACCAAAGGTGAAGTTCCCGAACTTGAACAGAAAAGTGAAGAAGAAGTAGCAGTAGAAGAATTAAAAGCCTCTTTTGAGGTGCAACAACAGATTGTCTACGTTGAGCAGCCAGTCTATATTCCTACACCCGAAGCAGCCGCACGTCGAGCTACGGGACTTGATTCAGTACGACAGTCAACTGATGAAGGTACTGTAAAACCCGCCGACTATTCCCATGCGGCTCGTATTTACGATTATGATGCTAGTCAGGTATATGAAGTGTATTGTCAGGTATTGCGTACTACCGATATTCACCTTGAACCGGGAGAAGTGGTAATTGATAAACCGTTTGTTTCAGACACCGATAAATGGATAATCGGGGCCGGTGTAAATCAGCAGAATGGAGCTATCATTCAACACATTTACGTACAACCAAAACAGGCTGGGCTTGATGCCACACTCATTATCAATACTACAAGCCGTGTGTATCATATGGTTCTGAAGAGCTACACCTCGGTGTATATGCCTATTGTAAAATGGCGTTACCTTTCTCAAGAATTTCCGCAAAACTATGCCAAAGATATAACAAAGGAAATAAAGGTCGCAACTGAAATGGATACCATTGATCCCCGCTTTCTTTCTTTTGATTACAAAATAAGCTTCAACGTGTTCAAACGTCCTCGCTGGTTACCAACAAGGGTTTATGATAACGGCAAAAAAACCTATATCACGTTTGATGAACAAACGTTGCAGATGGAACTGCCGGGAATCTTTGAAAACCGTTCGGATGTGGTGAATTACCGGGTCCAGGGAAATCTTATTGTGATTGACAAGCTCATCGAGCGTATTACGGTCAAATACAAAGATGAACGCATTACTATCGAGAAGAAAAAGGGTAATTAAAATGAGCCAATACGATGATGAAACCGGCCTAGTGCTATCCGACGAAGAAGAAATAGTAAAAGAAGCAGCTCTTGAGGAGAAAAACACCTCTGACACCGAAGAAACCAACGAGACAGAACCTGAAATAAAAAAGCAGATTGTCCCACGTATCAATAAAAAATTGATCCTCTTGGTCGTGGGTTCCCTTGCTTCTCTTTTCGTCATAGTTTCGATAATTAAACCGGCTGAAAAAAAGAAAACCGTCGCCGAGGATTCAGTAGCATCGGAACTCTCTGTGCCTGATTTTACTGTCACTCGTCAGGTTTATGAGGAACCGGTTGAACCTCCATCTTCACCACCGGTAGCTCAGGAAGCTCGCCCTGTTTATATGCCGCCACAACAGACAGCAAAGAGTACGCAGCAAGGGGCAGGGAAATCCGCCCAGATCGATGAAAGTACCTTGATTTCTACTATCATACCAGAGGTACAGGGCCGTCTTCTTGGACAAGCAGTACAAGCGAGCTATGTTCCTTCTAATGGCGGTCAGAATCCATACATGCAGGCAGTTTCCGCGCTCGGCGGCGCTCCAATGGGGCAAGACGAATACACGGCAAGTCGATTGGCTGCTCTTGGAGGATTGGCAAGCGGTTCGGGATCGGGTCAACCAAATAACGGAATAAGTTACCAGGAACAGAATATGCAGGGAGATAAGCAGTCGTTTTATAGTACAAGTCGAGAGGATGAAGCGGCAGGAAAATTTGTTGGTAATGATACTTTATGGAATGGTTCAATTATTCCCGGAGTTCTCATTACTGGAATTAATACAGACCTCCCTGGAGACATTCAAGCCCGAGTTACGGAAAATATTTATGATTCCATGAGCGGTGAGAAACTTTTAATCCCGCAGGGATCTATCCTGATTGCTTCTTATAATTCCTCGGTATCATTCGCGCAAAGTCGCGTTCAGATAGCCTGGAATACCTTGATCCGTCCCGACGGGTATCAGGTATCCCTAGGGAATATGAATGGTGTTGATGCACAAGGATATTCAGGAACGAATGGACAAGTAGATGAACATCTCTTTCAGTATGTAAAGGCGGCCGGGATAATCTCGGCGTTTACAATCCTTAATGGTGAGTTTGCCGCGACGATGGCCACGACCAAGAACGAGACAGCACAAAACTTGGTAGCTGCGAATCAAAACGTTGTTAATCAGATGGGAGCAAGTATTATTGAACGGACATTGAATATCCAACCGACGCTTACAGTAAAAAGCGGAACAAAGATCAACATCATGCTAAACAAAAACATTAGCTTGCCACCGGTTAAATCCCCGCCTGTAACTGCTTCGTACAAAAGAAAGTAGAATAAAAAAGCCGACTGGAATCAGTCGGCTTTGGATTTCATTTTACAAAATCTAGAAATGGAATGTGTTCCCAATGACTATCCTTTTTTTGGAAAAACTGAATAGTATTATTGTAAGCAACTCCTATTGCGCCTGATATTCCTCCGAAGACACTTTTATAACCTTCAGAAAGAGACATATCCATATTAGAAGCGCGTTCAAAGGCCGTATAAGTTTTATTAGGTACGAAGAATTGAATAGTGTCG
>JAYVSC010000180.1:0-34119 GCA_043775705.1 Spirochaetales bacterium
TTCCCGCGCCCATCCTTCCAAATAAAATGACAATATCATTTGACAATATGTACAGTTTGTTGTACATTAAGTACAGCAAACAATACAGGGGGCATGCTATTCAATATCAGGAAAAACGCTGCATCGTATATCTGGCCAGCAATGCGGTAATTTCATCACTCTATGGACTGTATATTTTCATGACGTATGGTCAAACCCTCTTCCAGAATCAGGACAACCGCCCGCTCTGGGCCGCAATCATCCTTATCTACATTCCGGTCATGATTGTAAGCCGAATATTCATCACCATCGTTTTCAGCATCATCAACAAAATCGTCACGGATGACGTAGTGATGACTGCGGATGACGAACTGGACCGCCTGATCGATCTGAAAGCCACGAGGCAATTCTACAATGTATTCCTCGGAGGCATAGTGCTCGCCCTCGCGAGCCAGGCACTCGGTCTGCCTCTTCAATGGCTCTTTGTCGGGATAGGTCTGTCCATGACGCTGGCCGGAATTACCGGCGACCTTATCCAGCTGATCTTGTACAGCCGGGGTATTTGACGTGGGTACCCATCAGGTGAGCAACCGGATGCGAAAATTGCGTTTCGAGTCGCATGAAATGACCCAGGCGGAACTTGCGGAAAAGGCAGGGGTAACAAGGCAGACCATCATCACCATCGAGAACGGAAAGTACTGTCCTTCCCTTGAATTGTCATTCCGCATCGCCCGGGCCTTCGGCCTGGGTATCGAGGATGTATTCAGCTACGGGAATACGGATTCCCAAATCAAGGAAAAATAGTTAAGGAGGAATTTCATGAATGAAGCAATGAGCGATCCGGCCGTACAGGCCAGAATGAAAAAAACGGCACGTCTTGCAGGCATCCTGTATGCGGTGCTTGCACTGGCCATGTTTCCGGAAATAATCCGGAATACCCTCATCGTCGCCGGAGACGCGGCGAAAACCGCGGCGAACATTATGTCAAATGAGCTTTTGTTCCGCGCAGGCATTTTCGGTGATCTGGTCTTCCAGACTTCCTTTGTTTTTTTGGGCCTGACCCTGTACCGCCTGTTCCGGAATACGCACAAGAATGTCGGGAGGACCATGGTTGCCCTCATATTGGTCAGCGTTCCCGTCGCGATGCTGAACGCACTGAATCCGCTCGCCGCATTGGCGCTGTTCGGTCAAAACGACAACGACCAGGGAATGTTTTTCATCGGCATGTTCAAAAACGGCGTACTGATCGCCGAGATATTCTGGGGTCTATGGCTCTTTCCCCTGGGATGGCTCTCGTACAAATCCGGTTTCATACCGAAGCTTCTGGGAATTTTATTGATGGCAGGCTGCTTCGGCTATCTGACAGATTCGTTTTTGGGTTTGGTTTTCCCGCTCTACCGGAGCTTATCGGCGCCCCTCATAACAGTCGCCGCCATAGCCGAACTGGCCATGGTGTTCTATCTTTTGGTATTCGGGATCAGGATAAAACGATCCCCTCAGTAATACACATAAGTATAGTTGTCGTCAGTACTGGGCGTGATGCTCATGGAACCGCCTGCAATTCCTTCGGCCGCCAGGTGAAGTCCTCGGCCGAAGACATAAGCGGCCGCACGGGCGCCTATCTCGATATAGCTGCTTTCATCCGCCTTCTTGTCGTAGACGCCCCCGAGCGCATAGAGATCGGCTCCGGCAGAGAGTTCAAGGCCAACGCCCGAGTCCTTGTCATCCCAGCCGGTACTCGAGCCGAAGCCTCCCTTGTTGCTCAGAAAAAACCCGAGGCTTGCCGTAAGAGGCAGAGTGTAGAAGTACGAACCGGCGGGATTGTAATAGTAGGTCGCGCCGCATGAGATACCCGTTATGCCCCCGCCGATAAACTGAAAATCTATCCCGATATCCTCGGGTCCGGCTCCCCGGATACCGAGACCCCAGGAAGGTATGCTTCCCTTGAGGGGGTGCGAGTAGAAAATATAAATCCCGAACCAGCCGTCCTTATCGTCATTATACTGCTTCGGCATTGAAAACACGGAGCAAGATGCGAGGCAGACCAGAACGCAGACAAAAAATACTTTTTTCATATACCCCCCCATAATCAGGCAAATGTATCTTCAGCCCTAAAAATGTATATGTCAAGTTATTTTTTTCGCCGCAGGCTTTTTCGCTGCAGGCTTTTTTACTACAGGCTTTTTTACTGCAGGCTTTTTTACTGCAGGCTTTTTCGCTGCTGGTGGCGCGACATCAGCCATATCGATTCCGAAAAGTTCGGACACATCATTTCCTGCTATTACGCGGCAGCTTTTAGTCTTGGCTTTTTCAAGGAGCTTTTTCGTTTTCTGCGCAACAGCTTTTGAAATCAAGTCTTCAAGATGGACATTCCGCAGCACGAAAAAAAGCGCAGGATTGGTATCCAGAGAAGCCCCTACCCCATAGAGCACGGCAGCTACGTGCTTGCACATGGAAGCATAATCGGGACAGCTGCACTCAAAGCTGATTTCTTTCGGTGACGGAAACAAGCCTTTTCCCTGAACCGTAAAGAGTTCCATAAGTTCTTTGGGGAACTTGCCGTCAAGGAGGCTCTGCAGGGAATCAAGCTTTCCCTCGCAGGATTCCGTGATGAGCTTCCATACGCGTGCGCCAAGGGGTTTTATCTTGATCGTTATGTGATATGGCGCGGAAGCGCTTCCCTGCACCAGGGCATGAATTATCCCGGCCTCTATCTGCAAGTCAAGAACGGCCCCGTGCCTGACATAACTGCGGCCGCGTCCGATACGGTTGTAAAAATCCGAATAGCTTTCAAGGTTTTTATTCCATGCCTTCCCCCACCAGGAGGCGGCAATTTTACTCCCGCTGATAATAACCGGAGAAAGACCTGTATTTGTTTTTTTCAGTTTTTCCCGTGCGTTATCTGCCTTGCGCCTCTTTTCGGCAACCGATACGTATTCCGGAAAACTATTGTAAAAACTCATATATACTCACCTCTTTTTCACAAACTCAATGTGAACAAATTCATCAATTCGCCGTTATCCATTTCCGTAATCCAGCTTTCCTGTATGTCGGGAACTATGTCTTTTGACAGCTTCATTTTATCCTCGATCATGAGATCGATCTTTTCTTCGATTGTGCCCCTGGTAATGAACTTGTGCACGATCACATTTTTTTTCTGCCCGATGCGGAAGGCCCTGTCTGTTGCCTGGTTTTCTACGGCGGGATTCCACCACCGGTCAAAATGAATGACATGGCTCGCCGCAGTAAGGTTCAGTCCCACCCCGCCCGCCTTGATGGAAAGGACCAAAAACGGGACATACGCAGAGCCCTGAAACTTTTCCACTATTTCTTTTCTTTTCTGGATGGGTGTCTCGCCATGAAGAACGAGCCCTTCATGGCCGAAAACCTGTTCGAGAAATCTCTGCAGGGGAGCCGTCATTTCCTTGAATTGGGTAAAAATGAGAACCCTTTCGCGCTTTGCGAGAATTGTCTCGCATATTTCCCGGAGTCTCTCGTATTTTCCGCTTTCTTCTTCGACATAAAAACCCTGTCCCAGATATTGATCCGGATGATTGCATATCTGCTTGAACTTTATTATGGATGACAGAATAAGACCTTTACGCTCTATGCCGCTTCCCTTCGTTGCGAGCGTCTGTATAAGGCTCTCAACAATGGAATTATAGAGTACTGTCTGCTTTTTGCTTAAAGAGGCATAGGTTTTCATTTCAATTTTTTCGGGCAAATCCGAAATGACCGTCTTGTCCGTTTTCAGCCTCCTCAGAATAAAGGGAGAGACCACTTTTTTCAGGCGGGAATATCCGCCCTGGGCGTCCTGGAGCTGTTTTGAAAAATCGGCGAAATCCTTGATACTGCCGAGAAGTCCCTTATTTAAAAAGTCAAACAGGGACCATAAATCCGAAAGCCGGTTTTCGATCGGAGTGCCGGTCATGGCGACCTTATACGACGCTTCTATGAGCTTGACTGCCCGTGTCTGCTTGGTTCCGGGATTTTTGATCGCCTGTGCCTCGTCCAGAATCAGAGTATCCCACGCAATGTCCCTAAGCCAGGCGCACTTCACCATCATCGCATACGTGGTGACGCAGAGGTCATGGCTTTCGATAAAGGTCCGGTCTTCGTTCGCGCAGTTTTTATTTTCGGATGGATGCAGTATATAAAATTTGAGCAAGGGCGCAAAACGGAAGAGCTCGCTCATCCAGTTCCCTATGAGAGAAGCAGGAACGACAAGCAACGTCTTTTCCTTTTTTGTGGTGCGGATATGATTCAGCAGCGCGATTACCTGTACTGTTTTTCCAAGCCCCATATCGTCGGCAAGGCATGCGCCGAGACCAAGGGTTTTCATCAGAGCGAGCCAGCTGAGGCCCCTTTCCTGATATGGCCTCAGCTGGCCGTGAAAATCATCTCCGCCAGAAATCACTTTAATAATCTCCGGATGAAGGAGGTTTTCGATCACGGACGAGAGCCATTCACCGTTGGTCACTTCGATTTCCACGCTTGAGTCACCGCTTATATTCAGCAGTTTCGCCGAGTTCATCTGAAAACGCATCGCGTCAATGACGGTCAGGTCGCCCTTTCCCGCGACTTTCTGTGCGTTCTCGTAGACTTTCAGAATTTCCTTCAGCTTTTCATGATCGACTTCAACCCATTTGCCCTTAAGGAACGCAAGGCCTTCTGTTTCTGCGATCATTTTTTTCAGTTCTTTCACGGAAATGGTCTCGCCGTCCAGGGACAATTCCGCGTCAAAATCGACAAGGGCCTCAAAACCCAATCGGGACGGCATCACCTTCCCGAGCCTGACGGAAATCTTTATCGTACCCGATTTTGTTTTCCACCAATCGGGAATCCGGCATAAAACGCCCGCTTCCTCGTAGAGCGGAACTTCCCGCAAAAAGGTATAGGCCTCCGAGGAAGTCACATTGAGCGGATAAAATATCTCACCTGTTTCAAGCAAGCCCGATATGAAAGCACTTTTCTCGGACGCCTTATTAACGGTAGACAGAAGGGCAAGAAGTTTCTTGCCGTTCTTCCCAAAATCCTGAAGTGCCTTTTGAAGCGGAAAATGCCTCGACTTGCCCTCTGCGGAAACATCCCCGGAATAGGTCGCCAAAAAGGCAAAAGGAAACTCCTCCTTTTTGCTTTCAACCAGATGAAAATACACCCGTCCGGCAAGATGCACGCGCGGGCTGTAACAGGCAATAAATTCCGCGACGCTTCCCTTGAATTCCTTTATTTCCCTCGAGAAGACAAGATTCAAGTCGAGCCAAAAACAGGTGATCCATTTTTCATTTAAAAATTCCGCCCCGTGCAAAAACGGGCTGCATTCCAAAAAATGACTCTTCAGATCATCCGTGCATTCGATTACGGTTTTTTCGCGCGTTACTTCAATTTCAGGATTCCGGACAAGATCCCGGACAAAACCTGATGCAAGGAGCCGGATATAACTGAGCGATTCAGATAAAGCTATTGAGTGATCGGAAAAACCCAAGAAGAGCAGAGCTTCATCAAAATTTGAAGCAAAACGATCCCACAGATTTTTCTGAATCGAGAAAAGCTCATCAGAAACCGCCGTATCGGTTTCCTGCCAATCCAGAGTAAAATGCCCGTCAGGAAGCAGAATAACGATCAATTCGCGGTTATGAATCATCAGTCCTCCCAAAAATACTTTCCCTGCGAAAGATGTTACAGTATACTGAATTTATACATCATGCGCATCATTTATGATTACGGGATGGGGAATCGGGCACTCTCAGCGCGGCCTCCGGTCAGCTTCCCTTGCGCTTGTCCGCTGCTGCCCTGGATTTCCCGCCCTTGTCCGAGTCAAAAACCTTGTAGCTGAAATACATGATATTGAGCAGGGTGCCAAACAGCAGGGTAAAACCCCAGGTCGCCTGATAATCAAGGGGATAAATAAGCCGCTGCTTCACATCGCTGAACAGGCTCGGGATGTTCATAAAAATATCCCAACTGTTCCACCTCAGAAAGCGGCCCAGATAAATGCCGAAGCAGGAGAGGTAAATCAGCAGAACGGCGACAAATGCGTGGATATTCCACTTCATGAGCGATTTGAGTTTTTCTTCAATCATATATAGGCTGATAAATCCGTAAAGCATTCCCGTAAAGCTGTAGGAAAGGAGCAGTATCAGGTCATACCAAAGCGGCACCAGACCGCCTTTCCCCAAATGAAGGATATCGGTCAATATGTACGGGGCATTCGGAAAAAACAAAATCCAGACGATGACCAGAAGCAGAATCGACAGTTTGTTCCTGATGTCGTTCAGACAGATAATCGAGGCGACAAACCAGGGAATAAAGGCGAGAATCAGATTCCAGAACAGGAAAAGATAAAATTCGGTATGGGTGTACATAACCCTGCCGATGGAAAGCGCGATCGAGAAAAACGAAAGCAGCAGCAGTATATAGGTATTTTTATTTTGAAACACTTTTTTGAGAAATAAAAACATCGGCCCGTCTCCTCGAAGGCGCCAAAGCGGCGCGCGCCTGAGCCATCATGCCGTAAAAGGACCGCTCGCGTCCATAGCGGTCCGGGGTGTAGGCATCATTTGCCTGCGTATGTTAATATAGCTCAAACCATAAAACAAACATGCTGTTTCACCTTGTTTCCCTGCTGATATTTTTAACTTTCTCGATCCCGGCGGCCCTCATCGATATCCGCACGTTCAGGATACCCGATGCGCTCACGCTGCCGGGGATTCTCGCCCTTTCGGCATGGATCGGGATAGCCGACCCCGGGGCGCTTCAGACAGCCCTCGCGAGCGCTGCCCTGTGCGTGGTGTTTTTTTATCTCGTACGGCGCGTCACCGGCGGTCTTGGCCTCGGGGACGTCAAATTCGCGGGCTTTGTCGGTCTCTTCTGCGGCCTGCCCCTGGTTTTCCCCGCCTTCATCATCGCTTCCCTTTCGGGAATCATCGCCGCCCTCGTGCTGATAAAAGCACGCAGGCTCGCCAAAAAAGCCCCGATTCCCTTCGGTCCCTTCCTTGTCCTCGGCGCGGTCGGAGCCTGGGTGATAGGGATGGTTTGGTAGGGCGAGCATATATGCCAGTCTCAGGTCTTCTCCGCTACCCCTACTACCGTGAAAGCCATCCAATGGGAAAAATTTAACCTCACGCGCCTGAAGAATCCTCGGCCTTTCTCGATGCCTTCGTGGTCAAAAATGAATATCTGACCATGTTGTTGCTGGAACTCATCGGGATTCCGATGTATCTCTGCAATGGGGCTGATATCTTGCTGTTGCGGCCTCTTTTGGATGCGACCGATCTGACTGTCGGTTCGGCCATGGTCTTCTCTCTGACTTCTTCGGCTGTCTGTATTTCCTCTATCGCGATGCTGAGCGGCTACCTGGGGAAAAAACTAACCGCGGTGTTGGTCGTGACCCTTGTCCTTATCACCTATTGCATCGGACTATGTATCTCGCTGCTTCCCGTTTTTTAGGAGGATCACCATGAAACGTAAAGGTATAGCTTGTCTGATAAGTCTTGTCCTGACGCTCTGCATTCTTTTTGCTGGCTGTCAGAGGGCTGAGAAGATTTCGGAGCAACGCGACGCCTATTCCCTGAACGGAATCGAATTTGATATGCTGCGCCTTCCGGCCATGCAATTCCCGGGCGGAGCTATGGGAATCAGGCTGTTAACCGAACGACGGTCGGAATATATCGGCGTTAAAAAACCGTTCTCTCTGGCCGAAACCAATACCAGTTACCGGCTGTGGAAGGACGTGTACCAATGGGCAATACACCATGGGTATACGTTCAATCGGGAAGGGCTCATGGGCAGTCAAAAAGACGGTGACGGAATGAATGACCTCCATCCGGTCACCTTGGTGGACTGGACTTCGGCGGTGTTGTGGTGTAATGCCCTGACCGAATACTACAATTTGACGAATAACACTTCGTTCCGACCGGTATACGAATATAAGGGAGCCGTAGTGCGTTCTGCCGCCAGCCGTGCCGAAGCCGACGCCATTGTCAGGGACGACAACGCCGACGGATTTCGTCTGCCGATGGCCATGGAGTGGGAACTGGCGGCTCGGTATACGACCAAGAACAAAGACGGAAAATACAGTGAATATCCGCTGTTCAGCGGTATCTATTGGATCCCTTTCCGCGTGGTCAGCGGCGACATCGAAGGAACGCCCGGTCTCTTGGGGGCGGAGCACGGCCGGATACTTTCCATCCCGGTCGGCGAAACCCAGGTGAACGATCTCGGGTTTTACGGATTCGCCGGACCGGAAGGAAAACTATGGCAATGGTGCTTTGATTATTTAGGCGAGACCAAAATCGATACCTATCATATCAAACGCGGTGGAAGCCGGTATCCCCGCTGTTCGCCGAATTATAATTGGCCAAAAACAAAATGGAGCCCGACCTGTACCGGTTATACCCAAATCACTTTTCGCTTCGCCCGAAACAGCGCGGAATAATAGTTCACAGCAGGGCCTTTCCGCTATATACTCAATCTATGGCCGAAAAGATACCCGAGCATAAGATTTCTCATCTGGAAAAGCGCCGCCTCGAGATCAAGGAAACAGCGCGAAAAATGATTATCGAGCGTGGCTTAAAATCGGTGACGATGAAGGATATCGCCCTTTCCTGCGGTATCGGCCGAAAAACCCTGTATCGATTTTATCCGAATATCGAGGCGCTGGCCCAGGAAATTCTGTGTGACATGGCTTCATCGAACGACTCGTTCACCAATACCTACCGGATCGAGGGGGTGGATATGGTCGAAAAGCTCAGGAACGCGGCGCGCGCCTATGTCGGTTATTGCAACGAGCAGCAAGACCGAATGATGTTTTACTATGAATACGATTATTACTTCCGCAAGCCCGGCCGGGAACTGATTCACGACTACTGGAGAGCCAAACCGAACAGCTTTTTTACCATTCTTGAAAAGGGGATATCCCGGGGCTCACTTGGCTTTAATGCCGAACAAGCCTATAAAATCAGTTTGACCATCCCCCTCGCGATCATCGCCCTGGCGCAGCGCATTCTGCCCCGGGCGGAAGTGTACCGAATCGAATACGGCTATGAAATGGAAGATATATATCAGCTTGCCGATTTGCTGGTTCTTGGCATCATCAGAAAATAACTACCTGCGGAGTATAGTGCTTGATGAGCCTATTTCTTTGGTCGGTAGCCGTAGGAATCAGGATGAAATACCGGTTCCAACATCGGTTCAAAAACCATTCTTGCGGTCATCTGCGCGATGCGATCCTGTACCGTAGGTATTCCCAACGGTCTCGTTCCTCCGCTTTTCTTTGGAATATCGACACGCTTTACGGGTTTCGGAAAGTAACTTCCAGAAGACATTCGATTCCAGAGTTTATACAGGTTGTCTTTTTCATTCTTCCCGAAGTCCTGTATACTCTGTCCATCAACTCCGGCAGCCCCCTTATTGGCTCGTACTGCTTGCCAAGCATCCCAAATAAATAGTTTTGGAATCTCGAATGATTGTGCCTTCTCCATAAGCACCTCCCGTTTCCGGTTGACTATCGGAAAAGTCACCGAATTTGTCGACCCCTTCGATCCATTTCCATTACAGAAACTTCCACACTACTACGAGCCGATCCGCCCCTGTGCTCCGCATCGATACTTTCTCTCTTGCGCTTTGCCGCTTGAGATTTTCTCTTAATATCGGAACGACAGGTTCCCACGTTCCATATCACAGCCTGATCACAAGTCTCGACACCTTTATACCGGAGACCGCGCGCCCAGTAAGCAGTTCTCCTGACGCACGCTTTTGGTCTCATTGTTCAGAATTTCGATACCTCAACGGTGGTTCACTTACGTTCGACTCCTGCAATCTTACCTGACAAGATTTTTTTTCCTCCTGTCTTTACCTGCAACGTTCACCACCCGGCCTCGTAACCAGGGCAGCTTGCAGTGGTTACGAGCCTAAAACCGGAAAAATCAAACCGGACAATTCCGGAAATATATCACCGGACGCGACATTGAATCTAGTCCATCAGTCTTCAATGGGAATATTCCGATCGATAGGAACCATAGGGGATAGGGCAAAGCCAGTCTCCCGTGAATCATAAATTCCCCGGACAGCTCAAAACATTCGAGAAAAAAGAAGCCTAATGACCGGCTTAACTTGCAATGTATTCATTGTCAAGTTGAAGCTTTATTAGGCTTCTTTTTTGCCAGCAATAAAAGGAAGGGTTCAACTTGACTCGCGAATAGGCTCGCAAGTTAACCCGAGCTTTTATCGACTGAGGAGCCTAAAGGTAAAGCTGAGTCGCAATGTTCGAAAGTCGTGTCAGCTCTAAATTCTCGTTAGACTTAAATAAAACTGTATATCTACTACTTTAATTTTTTGCTAATCGAAAACCAATCATTCCATTATTCGTGTCTACATAGCCATAACGCCTTGGGTATTTTACAAGGTCACTAGCAATAGAAACCCAAGACCCTCCCCTCACAACTCGAATTTCTTTATTAGGATTCTCTGATTTAGAAGCAAAAAAGGTACTTGGGCCTTTAGGATTTATTACATCGTTCGATAAATAATAATTGTCTGAATAATAGTCCCAGCAATACTGACCAACAATTCCAATGACATCGTACAAAGCATATTTATTTGCTGGTTTAAGTTTTATATTATGTGGTTTAGCTTGTATGTCTATCCTTTGGGTTACCCAACTATTAACTAAGTAATCCTTTTCTGTTGCAGTTTTTGTCGAAATACCTGAAGCTACTTCCCACTCCGCTTCAGTAGGAAGTCGATATCCATTAGCCTTTATATCCCAATATATATCAAATAAAGACACATCTTTCATTTTAACTTTATATACAGGTATTAACCCATCTTTTCTACTTTGCCAATTACAGTATTCAATTACTTGATACCATGTAAGAATAAATGCCGGCCATTTTTCAGAAACTTTAGTAATTGAGTAGTCGCTATCTACTAGATATAACATCCGTTGTTGCCAATCATTAATTGTATCCGGATAAACTTCATTAAGAAATGTCCTCCAATCTTTTACCGTTATTAAAGAATTGGATATTTTAAATGAATCCACTTTGACAGTCTGTACATTTCCAAAATTATCTTTTCTTTGAATGCTGCCTCCATTAATTGAAACAAATTCCAGGTCATCGGCAAAGATAAATAAAGTTATAAAAAACAATATGATAAAGCTTAATTGTTTTTTCATATTTTCATCCTTTGATTAATTTCGTATTTTCTTTTTCCCTTTTTGACAATAATTATTAGCAATGCCATAACAATTATTTTCATAGTAAAAGACACAGCTATTAATCCAATCAACCCACAAATGGGTAAGCCAACAATCATTAGCAACAACCCTAAAAAATTCCCCTTAGCCTTTACGCCCATTAAGTGTGCCATTTCTATAGACCATGGTTTTGCGAAATAATTAACTAATACAGTAAAATTTTCAGATTTTTGCATTTGTCGTACGATAGGTTTTGCCCAAATCTGATAGCCTTTCAAAACAATCGGAAATTTATTACTCATTAATAATCCAAAAGCTTCATCTGCAAAATGAATATCTTCATCCATTAATCCCTGTAAATATAGCTCATGACAAATTATTTTGGTATTTGTCGTTGTAGTTGTTGTCGTAGGAGAGACTGTCTGAGTAAATATTTCAGTTGTTCTTGGTTCAGGAAAAGAAGTCCTTGTCAGATTCTGTTGAGAAAAATCTGCATAAGTACTCGCTGCATCTCTATTTGGATCAAGGGAATCCAGTGTACGAATATGATCTCTATACACATAATGAGGATCATTTCCTGCATACATTAATACTATAGCTGATTCGTATGTAACAATATTTTTTTTATTGCCAATCGCTAAAAATGAATCTTGACCTAAAACTTTTGCAACATCTTTAGTTATAACATTTCTATCAGCTGGTGAACCATCTGCTGCGATAGAAGATTTTATCGAACCGTTTTCATTAAGTATTACTTTATCAATTTGTTCAATCGTAATACTTGTAAAACCGTCACCTAAATATGAATTAATAATTGATGCTGTTTTACAAGAGTTAGTAGTCGGTGAAAAATAATAGCGAGCATCAAGGGCTTGTTGTTGGACAGGCATAAAAACTGAATATGATCTATATGTTGAAGGTTCTTTCCAAGGGGTCAACCCGCTCGGGTCTGTGGAGTTCATGGGGTTGTTACCGCAATAACCGTACCAGTTCATTCCATCACGTGCAGGGTCTTCGGAAATAAAGGTGGAGCCGTCTTCGCTTCGCCAACGATTCCAATGATAGGTCAATCCGGTTTCGCTGTCAACATCTTTTCCGGTGTACATGCCGTCGAAATGAGAAGACCCTTGAGCTCCAGCCATGTTGCCAAAGGGAAGGTATTCGCTTTCCCACACGACCTTAGCGTCACCGTCAGTGATCTGGGTGACGCTCCCGAGCTGATCTGTAACAGCAAAAAACGGTTTTGTGCTTCCGTCAAGTGTTTCATTCCAACCGATGATCTGGTTATCAAGATATACATAGGAACGCGCAAGTTTTGTTTCCGGATTCCACTGATATGCGAGCGCCCCCTGGCGTCCATATGCATATATCGTCGTCCCATCCTTCCCCGTGCGCTTGACCCGATAGTTTTGTGCGTCATAGACATAGGAAACTGAGATGCCATTATGCTGTTCGACCTTTATAAGCCGATTGTGCAGGTCCCACGTATAGATCCAATACGCTTCTGAGGTATCGATTTGGATATTGTTTCCGCTGCCCGTCGCTTTTTTGCCCTTTGCTGTTCGGTTTCCCGCCGCGTCATAGATATAATACCAGGTGCCGTCATGCTTTATCTGTGCAAGATGCCCGCCCCGAGGATTGGTATAATACTCGTTCACCTGATTATTAAGCGCAGTTCGATTCCCGTTCCCGTCATAAGTGTAGCTTTCATTAAGTGCCTTGACCAGCGTCCATACCTTGATGAGATCCCGAGCCGTGTTTTTAAAAGTCGCCCAGAGAGAAATGCTTTCGTTAAGCTCATTCCGGTCGTCCCAGATAGTCGCTATTTTGATATAGCGGACTTCAATGATTTTTGGAAAGAAAATGCTGTACGAGCCATCATCCTTGTTTTTCTCAATCGTCCATGCATCTACTTTGACCCAGTGCTGGCTCTGCCCCGAAACTGCCTCGTCCTGGCTCACATAAATTGCAAGGTCTTCTTTTCTAACCCGATGCTCCTGTACCTGTGGACGAAGTTCGATCTTATTGATCCAGTAGGTCGCAAGGAGATCACATGAGACACTTTTGCTCTTCTCATCAAGAGTGACGTTTATGTTCGCACTCTCGATGGGAGATATATCGAAATCGACCGAACCGGTTCCCTCATAGTCGCGTTCTACCTCGCCAAATGAGGGGGCGACATCCTCAGGCTGTTGTTGGAACCAACCTTTCTCCTGCGCGGAAACAAGCTGGTTCAGCACATCATAGTCATACTTGTTCTCATTTTTTGAAACAATATTCGATGCCATATCGTATGTAAAACGATACTCCTTGAGATTTTCACTCTCAGCAGTATAGCCAAGTGACGTAACGCGGTCCTGAATATCATAGCCAACAGTCTTGGATACTCCATTTTTTAATTGGTAGCCCGAAATACGTCCCGCATTGTATCCAATGTTCCCGTTGACCCATCCCGGAATCGTCAGAAGTTCGCCCATCGTATTATAGGTGTAGGAAACTGCCGATCCGTCCGGCAGCGTAACACCGGTCAACCGTTGGCGGTTGTCATATGCATACCCCATCGGAAGGGAATCATTACCCGCCGTCCAGGTGACTTTGTTGAGCAATCCATAGGAATTAGGCTGGTAGTTGCCGTTTACCTGATTGTATTGGGTCAGTACCCCGTTATTGGAGGATTTTACATCTCCCGCCTCATCATAAATATAGGAAAGGTATTCCGCTATCCCCTTGTTGACGGCTTGCTCTGTCCACAGCTTATTGGTAGGTGTATACTCACGGGTAAATACCGTACCTCGCGCATCAATGAATTTGCTGACATTTCCCCATCCATCATAGTTATATCGAAGAATGGATTCGTTTGGCGTCTTCTCGCGAATCAGACGTCCGACAAGGTCATAGGTATAGAACCTCTCGTTGAGTTCGTTGTCCGTAGTCCTTGTCGGCTGACCCAAACGGTTATAGTCAATGAGACTGACGAGGTTCTTTGCATCCGTTGTTTTGATAAGCTTGTTATCAGGATCGTATTTAAATTGCGTCTCGTTGTGCATCGGGTCAGTAATCGTGAGCTGGTTTCCATTTTTATCATAGGTGAAGGCTGTCCAACCACCGGTTTCGCTGCCCTCAGAAACAACCCGGCCCAGTGAATCGTATTCCAGCTTGACTTTCCGTCCCGTCGGGTATTGAACCTCGGTCTCGTGTCCCACGGCGTCATATTGATGGGTAGTAGTATAGGTAATATTACCCCCCATCACAACTTCGCTTTCGAGCCAGTTTCTCAAGTTATATGTATAGGTTGTTTTGATACCGTCAGCTTCCTGCCGTAAAACGAGGTTACCCCGCCCATCGTAAGCCATCAATACCTCAGGTACAGCGGAAGATTTCCCGCCAACCCTCGGTAATACTGCCCCTATCAGGTGATTAAACTGGTCATACGTCATTGAAAGAGTAAATTCGCTGGTATAGCTTGTGTTACTCTGTCTCGGATCGATCACCTTGGTCCGATTGCCGGCCTTGTCATATTCATAAGTCGTGAGACCCTTGAGTTCATCGGTTTCACTCAGCACACGCCCCTGTGCGTCATAAGTCCATGACTTACCCTTGAGGATATCGGTGGAATATCCTGATTTTTGGTTTGTCTTGTTTCCGCGTTTATCATATGTGTTTGTAACAACGAGAATTGGGCTATTCGTTGTTGACCCAACCGGGGTTTCCGTCCGCAATATCCAACCGAGTCCGTTGACTACCTTATTTGTTGTTGTCTGTGTACCACCGAAAACGTTCTGTGAAATATCCTTAAGGCTCCCGTTCAGATAATAGTTTTTTGAGATAACGGGCCTTTCGCTCGTAATAGTAGTTCCGTTTTCCCACACAGGACGCAACGGTGACGTGACACTTGATTCCAAACCAAAGCTGTTAAAGATGATCTCGCGGGGATTCTCATTCGGATCGATCTGTACGACAGGACGCCCCACGCCGTCATAATAGGTCTGACTGCCGATCCAGTCGCCATTAAGATTAGTGTTCATCGACAGTACCCTGCCATTCCAGTCAGTTGTTTGTCTAGTACGGTTCCCCAACTCATCGGTTACGGTCACCTGATTGAGCGCATTATCATACACACTGGTTTTTTGTACCGTGGCACCCGGGGCCAAGGTACTGATAACACGATCCTGCTCATCATAGGTAAATAGAGTTTTAAGATTATCTGGTGTTCTTCTTGGGTCAATTTCAATATTTGAAGATGGACCATGCATCTCCACCACCCGGTCAAAACCATCGTAGAATAATGAGGTAGTGATAATTTCTTCAGAATCGCTTAACAATTTTGAAACTGTTAAATTTTTCTTTATGACTTTCGTCAGTCGACCCAATGGATCGAACTGATATGTCGTCAATCCGCCCAATTCGTTCGTGACCGTACTTGAAAGGCCATTATCATTGTATTGCACGGTTGTCGAAGAAATCTGATCGGTAAGGGACGGTTTTATCAGATTGGTAATGCGTCCCAGAGTATCATAGGTGTACTCTGTTTTAAAAGAATCCACGTCTTTTGACCAGGCGGGTCGTCCCGTCAGTGTGGTATATCCAGTTACCTGAATGAGGTCTTCGGTTACATTGTCCGCGAGCACTACGTCTTTTTGAGTAGTTGTGATTTTGTATTCTGCCGATTGTACATTCCCATATTCGTACTTGTATTCCGTAGCTTGTCCAGAGTAGCCGATCTCGCCTGGTAATACAGTCCGTGCGATTTGACCCGTCGTGGAATCATAAGTATATGTAGTGGTCGCCCAATTGGCAGAATCGAGCATCCGCTTTTTTACTGAAAGTTGACCGAGAGGGGTATAGGTGTAAGCCTCAAATTCGGTAACAGGATTAGCCTTAAAGAAACCATCGGCACCACAGGTAAAAACCTGCGTCTTGCTTGACGCAAGCAGATTGCGCTGATTATTGGTGATCGCAGGTAATACGGGCTCGAAACCCGATGGCAACGACATTGTCTGCGCGACAGTGCCAAGGGCAACCTCCGGAATATAGAAAACGCAGTCAACCTGTTTTTTTGATTTTCGCAATCCTACGCTGCTGATATCTATTTGTTGGGTTACGTTCCCCCACGTATCGTATAAAAGATTTAAGGTACTCGCGTTGGTTTCAGCTTTTATAACTTTACGGGACAACATCCGCATATGATCAGTATCCCATTCCTGGATTTCCGTATCGAGGTCAATTTGAGATACGGTTGTTCGCTGTATTGTACTGATATAGTTTGAAATTTCAGTGTTGTCTTCACGTGTTCCCACCACGGCATTTAAAGCATCTCTCATTGCCTCCGGAGCCTGGCTGAGACTGATTCGGGTTTTTTCAAGCTTTGTAAAAAAAGTTACTGTTTTAACGTTGCCATTATTTATATCGGATTGCTCTGTATAAAACTGATTGTGATTTGCAAAGGTGAGCTTGAAGGCATAAGTTGTGACTCGCTGCGGCGCAGTTTCGTCGGCAAGAAAGACGCTCATCTTGGAGGCGAGAAGACGGTTTGAATCTATGGTATACACATATTTCTTCTTATTTGAGGCCTCTATCGTATCCTCGTTCGTCAGGGGTACAGCGATATACTCAATCGTTGTTCTTCCGATACCAGGACCTCTGACTTCGGAAAGCGCGTTTACATAGGTAATTTTGGCTGGGGTTTGCTTATAACCTTCGGGAGGAACTTGCAAAATGCTTGAGGTTTTCAGTTTTGTGGGCAAGTACTCATAGTGCCATATACGGGCTCCTACGTCCGTACTTGACGCTAATTTCATTTCGTCAAGATTATATGTAACTGTTGGATACACCTCTCCTCCCGCTGTAACGTTGAAAGACGAAATCAGATTGACGGATTGTAATTTAACGGGACCATTCTGATTAAAAGGCCAAACAGGGTCAGCAGGAGTAGTATTTACCGGTGGATCTACCGGCGGATCTACCGGCGGTTCAACCGGTGGTTCTGGCGGGGTAACATTCACATAGGAAAAGGAAACGACGCGGCCGAAGGTATCAACGATGTTTTGAATCTTTCCGCTTGTGTTATCATAGTTGAAAATAATCTTGTTTAACCCTGTTGCGTCTGTAATCTGATTTACACGACCATGATCATCAAACAATAATTCCCGTCCATCCTTCATGTATAGTTTCGCGTTATACATGGTGTAAGAATAATAGGTACCTGTTTCGAAACATAGAAAATATTCGTGTTCAAGCTTGCGTTTGAAAACAACATCCAATGTGAGATCCGATCCTTCATGATTTTCCATCCTGACTGTAACCAGATTACCATTTAGGCTGGACACCAGATTCTCGGTCTGATTGAAGGAAAGACTGTTTCCGTCGAGATCGGTCATCCAGAGACCCGATCCATTCCATTTCATGGAAGGAAAGTTAAAGCGCCATCCGTCGGCTATCTTCCAGGGCTTGTCCCCGTTAAAATCTATAACATAATTCAGTGTAAAAGGTTTCGGAGTCCGCTGGGCTGCTGCATCACTTTGGGCTGTTCCTGTGTCATAGGTGCGCTTCAAAACTAAGTCGAGACCATTCTTGCCGGGAAGAATCAATTCAGTAAATGAAGTTGAGACAGATCCACCATTGGAAGATACATTTATCTGGCCAGGCCCGACATTAGTTCCCAAAGGACTGAATTCGACATCACGTAATTGCTGGGAACTCAAATCTACTGCTTTGGTAGCCTGGATCGAAAAATTGGTTAAATGATTTGTGGTGAACATCAGGGTATGCGATTGAGTATCGAAATAGGCCCCTTCAAGCGGAATCCAACGGCCCCAAAGATCATCATAATAAAACGGTTGCAGATCAGCTTCTGAATATTCAAGAGAAAGTAATGACTTGTCATAGGTAAACTCGACCGTTACTGGCTTTAATAGATCTGCATGAGCGGTCACCTCAGTTTCAGTGCCGTTTTGGCGGACAACTGTAAACTGGAAAATCTTGCTGGCAAGCGGATTAAGCGGCTTATCATTCAACGAATTGAGTGGTATTTCATTAACCTGGATACGAAGGATATCAGGGGCTACCGACCCGGCGGGCATGTTCATAATTATGTCTTCGTATTCGACCAGTGTGCTACCCTCGTGATTGACCGGAATACTCTCGATTCCCACCTGCGCGCCGAACCAGTCGGTTTTCGGGCTTTCATTACCCGCACGGTCAACTGCCCATATGCGATATTCGAGAAGGTCCTTCAACAATAGTGCGGGGTCGCAATATTCCTGCTCTCCATATGCTTTCCCGGAAATTGTATGCACACCATCAGTCCAAGCGGGATTCCGCTCTATTCGGTAGGTCTGGAAACTTTCCCCGTCATCCATACCCACCCATTTCATCGTGATGTTGTCCATTCCGGGAACCGGGCGGAAGTTAGTCGGCATAAGCGGTTTTGATGTATCGATATCCAATTGCAGATTCGATATTCTGATATTTCCGGCGCGGTCAAAAGCGCGCACGGAAGCGGTATGGATTCCGTCAAGCAATAACGGTAGCGTAAAAGGGCTCTCAATGCGCTGCCAGGGGCCTGCATCAACGGTATACTCATAGTAGTCAAGGCCGGAAGTCGCGTCAGTTGTCGCAAACCTGATGGTCGGGGTATTGTTGCTTGTCCAGCCGGTAACGTTGGCGGTAAGGGGAAATGAAACTGGAGGGGTAATGTCGACGCAGAAATTCACATTTTGCGTCGCTGAAATGTTGCCGCTTCTGTCCTGGGCGCGAATGTGCCAGGTATAGAAGGCATCAACAAAGGTATAGATCTTGGACTTGATAGTCTGGTTTCCTGCTTCCCATTCCTCGTTGTTGAATTGCCACCAGAGCTCGGGATCGTTTCCCCCTGAAATCTGAAATTCAACCTTTGAATTGGCAAGATATTGACCTTCAGTCGGCTTTATTATTGAGATTACCGGTACGGTATGGTCCCGATATATCGTTAACGTTTTTTCGGTCTTTCTGAGCGAGACATCTGTCAATGTCAATTTGATCGTCTGCGTGCCTTCGGCCAAGGCAACTGTCGAGCCGAATGCATCACCCTGCAAAACAACAGGGATATCATTGATTGAAAGCGTTAGACCCATTCCATTACCGACTCTTCCGGAAATCTGAATGCTATTATTTTGGCTCCATAAGTCTCCGAAGGGCTGATCAAGAACAATAACGGGTAATCCCATAGTTCGATAGACCGGTTTCTGGAAGGACATCAAAATCTTGTGTTTTTGTTTGTCCCAGATTGTGACATTCGCAAATTGAAAACCCTCAGCGAGCGGTATTGCCGTATTGAACTTGCCATTGGTGATAGGCACTTCGATGCCTTGAACAAAGCATCGCGCATTTTTCACGTTTACGGTACCGGAAAGGGTCAATGAATTTCCCGTGACCGATGAAAGGGCAATGCCCTGATCAAGAACCGGTGGCGTTTCCTTTCCCTTCCAACGTATTTTCATATGCTTTGTCGAAAAAGCGGTTCCCAGTTGGCCGGTTATGCTAAAGTCCTGGTCTTCATCCGGAGAAAACTCCATATCCTTTAAGGGCATCCAGAAAATTTTATCAGCTTGACGGGGATGGAATTTCCCGATGAGGGGCTGCATGGAAGAGTCGCCCATCCAGCCGATGAGAGAAGCCCCGTCCTGTCCGCTGGAAGTGACATCATGTCCTTTTTGAGGCCACCAGATCTCAAAGGAGGTTCGGTCATCAGACATGGAAGAGCCAAAGAGCTGCACTTCGTTGAACAAAAAGGGAAGCGACGAAGAAACAGAGACCTGATCTCCTTCCATTCCCTGTAAATCTGCTTCCCAATATCCCGCTATTCTGTTATACACGGCAGGAATTTGAGACCAGTGATGATCACTCCCGATCTTGAGCGTCAAGTCAATAAGCGATGTACTATAAAATCTCACCTTTTCCAGTTTATAACTGTTCTTGAGAGTCCATATTTTTTCTTTAGTCGGAGTAAGTGTTGAAGCAACGGGGGGATTAAAATACCCGTCACTATAATGGTCTCCAAGATTGATCTGTCCCTTGTTTGGTTCTTGATTGATGCAAACGCCATGAATGACACTTGCTGCCTGTATCTGCAGAAACTGGACATCATCCCGAAGTTGTTCCTTATCGATAGAAAGACGATAAATTGTATCCTCGCCCTGATAGGCAGTAGGCATCCCGGTAAACGAAACGCCATTCCACTGTCCCTGGAGAGCAGCTGTCTGTTTTCCTTTTACTGTAACTTCCAGCTGGTAATCTTTAGCATCAAGTCCCGTAATCGTAAAATGATTTTTTCCGTCAGCGGTGACAGGAGAAACAACAAGCGGCTTCACGGGTGTTTGTTCAAAACCCTTTCCCCACACCTCAAGCTGGCGAATAAACCGTGCTTGTTCCCATCCTCTCGGAAAGGTTATGCGAATTCTATTAGTGCTAATCAAGGAAGACAGGGCAATACGCTGCCAGCCCCTCTCATGATCACCGTTGATCGTCTGTTTTTGCGTCCAATTGACACCGTCCCAGAATTCAAAAGCGATGCTCCGCCCTGCTTCCTGAAAATAGGACTTCAAAACTTGAATGTCGTAGGTGCCGTCAAGCTCCCATATTATTTCTGCCTGTGTTGGCGGATGCCCCTTATACGGGGGAAATATTTTTGCAGGAGAATCGGCGGAGTTTGTCTGAAACACTTCATTCGGAAAACTCCACAGAGGTTCATACCAGGTATTTCCAATATTTCCTTCCCACAAACGCGAAGGCTTCAGATTGATGTATTCGCTTTGGTTAAAAGTATATGTTTTGGGGAGAATCTTGCCAAATGGTTTTTCGGAAGGATTGAGAATCCACTGCACGTCCCAAAGGCGCGCCTGATCGGCTGCGATGCCGTCAATAGTGATAAGGATCTTTTTAGTTTCAGCCATTTCTCCCGGAAACCAAACGGTAGAACTATTGTTTCTTGGTCCGCTCAGAAAAGCCCCTGGTATCGGAACCCAGGCTCCATTTGAATCATACGATACCTGTAGCCTCACATCGGCACCCATATCAAGCTTGAGCGTCACACCCAGTATGCGCTGGGGCGTATCCCAATAGCGTTCTACCCAGCCGCTTGCCGAGCCACTCGCAAGAGCCCATGTGGTCGAGGAATATCGGTCAAAGGCATATCTGCCGGGAGTGAACTGTGCGGTTGTGCTAGACTCGCGTACCCCTGCACTCAGCTGATCACCCCAGCTTGTTTCTGTTTGGGACGTAAGGTTTGCGGTCAGGAAAAAAGTGATGAACATAAAGAATATTACAGCAAGTCTTTTCATGGTAATTGTGTTCCTTTCGTTTTTATTATTGTTCATCATTATTCTCCCTGATTCCCGCTGTTTGGCGTTGCATTCAGTTTATCGAAAGAGATTAAACCTAAATCATATGAATAATAATCACGAAAGTTATTGAATATTCGGTTTCCATTCAGTTTTGGTATTCGGTTTTCACTTACTATAGGCGCGGTTCCCTTTTCTTCTTTCACACCATATACCGTATTGTCGCTGATAGTTGAATTATTCACCGTTACCGTACTTCTGCCAAATATATGTAATCCGATTTTATTTTTATTAAAAATTGATTTATCTATATCGACGAAAGAACCGCTTACTGCGGTCAGGGCACGGTCTGCGTACTCGAAAACAGAATCACTAATTGTCGCTTTTCCACCGTTATCAATATAAACCGTTCCCCAGCCCCGGTGCGCTTCGGTTGTCGCATCCGGTGTATCGGTAAAGCTCACAGTCTTTCCATCATTATTAACGATCAATTCAGCACCGGATTGTACCTTTATCCCCTGCATGTAACCTGCGCCGACCCCTCCTGAAGATTGTACAGTCATATCGCTATTTAATGCAGCAGACCCAATGGTTAATGTTTTCCCCGAAGTAACAACAACGACTCCTGTGATCGTATGTAATCCCCTCCACACCTCGGACATAAAAAGCTCCCCTTGCTGGGTATCCTTTACATTCACAGGGACATCAATTGATGTTACCGTATATGGTGGAACCTTTTCTGTTATCTTTAATGAAAGATAATATATCGTGGTATCCGTCTTTTGCTCAGTTTCAGGTCGTTGAATATACTGATGTTTAATTGACTTACTATTTTCATATGTATTGTCCCCGAAATCCCAATCGTATGACGGTATATTTTCCGTATCTTCAGATGCAACTTCGATCGTTAGCGGCTGACCGGGATGAACCGTGATTCCGCTTCCATCATACTTTGTATACTCATCTGTTATATGTAAACTATAAAAATTTTCTCCAAATTTCGGTGTTCCCAATTCAATATTTAGTATTTCAGATTGATTTTTTATAATATTATCATCCAGACTGAGAGTACCTTCCTCCCACATAAACAGTAAGGTATTTGTGCCATAGGCAAGAGTCACCGGGAATATCACTTCATTTCTATTCGCTATATTAGTATCATAAGGCGTGGTGTTGACCCCGCTGATTCGCACGCTACTGATAATTTCAGGAGTCTCAAATATTTTCTGTGTATGGTCAAGTTCTATTGCCCATGGTTCCTGGTCCAAATCATTCCCAATAAAACTGACATTGACTTTACCATCGATATAGATTTTGAATTCGGAGTTAGCAATTGGGTTTCCATCTGAATCTACAACCAATTCATTACCATCTGAATCTATAAACAATTTATTACCATTTACATCTATCAGTTTCCAAGTTATGCTGCCAGGATTATTCGGCAACATAATCTTAGTCGAAGTACGATATTCCTTACTCAATGGGGCTGATTTTGGCGTGCCTGAGATCGAATACTGAATATATTTATGCCCTGCCGATGTACTGGAAGAGATAATATCCTTTATCACCAGATGCCCGTTCGTATCAACCTGAAATGTATTGAAAGCGTTATTATTAACTACAAACGTCTTTGGTAAAAGGTCATCGCCTGGTAGCGCAGTATTACCTGGAACGCTTGCCCTTATAAAAGTCAATCGTGAATAATCAGCGATAGCACGTTCTTTTGTAATATTTAGTGGTATATTGACTACAATAGTTGGATTCACTGAGTCATCCAATTCCGATGTAATAGTACCGCTTTCAACTATAGCAGGCAGTATTATTTCTGAAGAATTATCCCAATCCGGAGCTCTTTTATTGCCAAATACGTCAATAGCAATTATCGCGACCTGAATCTTTTGTGTTGCATCACGATGTAATAGAGAAATATCTATTGTATCTACCATCGAAGTGATTGAGGTGATTGTATTGAAACCTGAGTATTCATCTGTGACTTTCGCTGTTCTATAGTAAATTGTATAGTCTTTAATCCCGGAGCCTAAAACTCCGTCATCCCCGGCATTCCATCCAACATTCAATCCACAAATAGTTCCTCCGCTATCAGCAGCAAAAGAAAGATTGGGTTTAGCCATAACAAGAGGAGGTGTTTTATCAATAAAGATATTGATAGGATCTGAATATCCAATATTACCGGCATAGTCTTCTACACTGCATCTGACTGCGTACTTACCCTCGGTAGCAAAAGAATAGTTAGTATTTGTGCCGCTATTTACAGGTGTCCACGACGTTTCATTGTCTTTTTTCGTACTCCAAGTATAGGAAGAATCATTAAGGTTTATATCCGTAGAAGGATTTACTTCTAATAGAACATTATTGTTATAATAATAGGGTTTATTTACCAAATGTGAGATATATCCTGTCGGTGGGCGAATTTGAACAGAGGGAGCACTAGTATCAACAATGACAGTAATCAAATCAGATTGACACGAATTTCCAACACGATCATAACCAACAACACTATACCGATAAGTACCATCAACATTTTTATTAACAGGAAACGATGTCGCAGTTAATGAGGGAATGATTTCAATAGCATTTTCATAAACTTTATAATCATTTATTCCAGAACCGACATCTGTAAAAGGAGCCCATTTAACGGTGATATTTCTTGTTTTTTCATAATAGGCACTAATATTATTTGCAATAGCATATCTTGCACCTTCAGCTGATAACACACTCGGGACAGGTGCAACAGGATCAATAATATAGATTTTTTTTATGAATGGTGAATTAAAACGCATGTTCCAAAAATAGTATTTCCTTCCAGGACCATCACTTCCCCCCGACCCATCATGATTTGAATCGATATAACCCAATCCGATTACACCTACTAGACATATTGTAGTACAACTGGTTGTTGATATATCTTGAAAAGTGCATTGCTGTGAACCACTTACTGCAGTTTTATTTAAATTTAGCATTGCTTCTTCAGGGCCTGATCTACCTCGTATGATTAATGATTTAGCAATTGCATTTAATTGTTCTATGGTTGGTTGATTGTAATCAATGTCATTTGCAATATAATCCGGATTATAAAATGTGAAAGAAGGTATTAATGAGTAACCAGAACCAGTATTTTGAAAACCATTACCATCAATATCATTAAAAATATAAAAATAATTAAAACAATGAGAATCAGGACCATCTATATCGGTCCACTGAATCTCTGAGGTTTTATTTATATATCCATCTGGAGTTGAGTTTTTAAAAGAAATATCTGTCAAAACCGGAGTAGTTGCAACCTGCGCCCAAAGTTTGGGTATAATATTTCCTTGGAAAACAAAAAAGCAAAAGGCCACAATCAACAATCGTGTGTTAACCGTAGTTCCAATATTTTTCATATATTCATCCTTCTTAATTGTTTATTTTTCATAACTACTACCCGTACAACTAATTATTATAACAAACACAGAATTCTTCTGCCTGCAAGTCAAAAACAAGACAGATTAATAATATTACTATTCCTAAATCAAACCCTCTACCATGATTTTCGATATACATTCTTAGCGGCTTTGTGTGATACTAACAACAAACTGACTGATTCAAGCTTTTTAAAAACAAATATTTCAAAATCGCGTTAAATAATTTATAGCACACATCTCTAATTTGTCAAAGTTTATTTATGACAATTCTGGTTATTTCATAGTTTTCAGTGTATAATACAATAATTTTAAAACCCAAGAGGCCGCAGAACGTGAAACTAATACGCATTATTATAATTTCATCCATAATTTGTATGACTTCGCTTACAAATATCGAAGCACAGCAACTTAAAAGCATGGATTTCAGAAACAAGAACATAACCGATATCCTTCTGGTTTTGGCAGAGGCGTCAGGCACGTCAATAATTCCGGACGAGACTGTGTCCGGAACCGCATCCTTTCATTTTACCGATTCCACGATTGAGGAATCCCTGGCGCTTTTCCTTTCAACCTATAAATTTTACTATACGCGCAATGGGAATGTCTTCAAAGTTTCACGCATTCAAACTTCCTATAACACCGATCAAAACCTTGTACACATGAAGGCAGAAAATGTCGATATCGAAAACCTGATCAAAGTACTGTCGCAAGCTATCGGTATCACTATCCTGTATGATCCCATGCCGAAAACTGCCATCACCGTAGATATTCAAAAACTGTCGCCCTTAAAGGTGCTGGAAATACTGACCCGACGCCTCCCTGAATATACGCTTGAACAAAAAGATTCCTATTATTATATCAAACAGGCGGCGATAACCCAGAAAAATGGATTTACCTCATCAGAAACGGCCATAACGCGAACGGGAGACCTCTATGCGCTTTCGCTTGAAAAAGGCCGTTTTCTGGAACTTCTGGCAGACCTATTTAAAAAAGCGGGCTTGGAATACTCCATGCTCACCAAATCCGATACAATTCTGGAAGGTCTCTATTTTTCAGACCGCAGCTTCGAGGGTATGCTCCGCCTGATCCTTGAGCAGGGTAATGCGGATTTTGTCATGCATAACGGGGTTTATTATATTCTGGAATCGCAAAAACAGGACACAGTCAACAAACTCAAGCAGATAAAAACAATTTCGCTGGTCCATATGTCCGCGCAAGACCTGCCCAATCTCCTGCCCTCTGAACTAATTTCAGGCAATAATATAAAAATCGACAAGAACTCAAATACGGTTTTATTGACAGGTACGGATGAAGAAATAAATCCCATTATAAATTTTATCGCTCTCGTCGACCGTCCTCTCGACGGCCTGCAGTATACCCGCTTCGAGATCAAGTACCTGAAGGTGAAGGACCTCCTGGCAATCATACCGCCGAAGATGATTCCGATAGCGCCGATGACGATACCCGAATCTAATTCGTTCATCGTGCTCGGGAGCCCCGAGGGACTGCAGACGCTCAAGGATTACATCACCATCGTCGACAAGAAAACGGAAGGATATCCGGTACAGCTGCGGTATATCAAGACCGAGGAAATGATAAAGAACCTGCCGCCCTCGATCTCGAAAGAGGATATCGTCGACTCCGGTTTTCCAAATCTTTTTTTCTTTACGGGGTCCGAGGAAAAGCGGCAGCTGTTCCTGCGCGAGCTTGCCTCGGTCGACCGGCCGAAACCGCAGATACGCTACGAGCTGCTGGTCATCCAGTACCTCAAGAGCAAGGAACTGACGACGAAGAGGGGAACTTCCTTCAAGCCGACCTCTGACGGAAAAAGCATGAATTTCCTCGGGGACCTGTCGAACATACTCACCCTCAGTTTCGACGTGGTGAATAAATTCGGCTATCAGTTCGCTGCGAACCTGAGCATCCAGATGGGCGAGAACATCGCGCAGGTTTTCGCGGACACGACCTTGAACGGTTTGACCGGGCAGGAAATTAAATTCCAGAACACCGATACGTCCCGATACCAGCAGCAGGAATACGATGAAGCCACCAAAAAAGTAATTCCCACCGGGGTCACCAAGGAAATCACGTCCGGTCTGATAGTCACCCTGAACGGATGGGTGTCGGGCGACGACATGATTACCATGACGGTAAACGCGACCATCTCGAAGCAGAACTCGAGCGGCGACGCGTCGACCAATACCCTGCCCTCGACTTCCGAGCGGGTTATCAATACCCAGGTACGCACCCCTTCGGGCGAGCCCATCGTCATCAGCGGCCTCATCAAGGAAGATACGAACAAGAACACCCAGAAAATTCCCATCCTCGGTGACATTCCGCTTTTGGGCCGTCTGTTCCGCGACGAGGTCGAGTCCAAGGAAAAAACCGAAATAGTGATATACATAGTCCCCCACCTTTCGCGCGACGGGGACACCGAGGCCGATTCCTCCCTGCAGATGGAGCGCTATTACCATACCTTTGTACAGGGCTCGGTCAAATGAAAAGATTCGACTTGGTCTCGCTTGAAACCTATTACCCCCTTCCGGAAGGTGCTTCCCAGTATCCCATCGAGTTCATCGAGTCACAGGGAGCCATCAAGCTTCTCGAGGATGAGTCCCGCGTGGAAGTGGGCTTGAGCGAAAAAGTCGACAGCGCGATTATCGTCACGCTTCGGAAATACCATAAACTCCCCGTTACCTTCTATCGAATTAACGCCGTCGAGCTTTCGGCCTACCTCGGAAAAAAAATGGGCGAGACCACCGACACGGAGCAATCGCTCAAGGCCGCCGAGGGCGACGACCGGGTGCTCCTCGACAAGCTCGCGAACGACGCCCCAATCGTCAACCTGGTCAACTCCATCTGCATCGAGGGCATCCGCTCGGGGGCTTCCGATATCCATATCGAGGCCGGCCCCTCCTCCACCCGCGTGCGCTACCGGCTTGACGGGGTGCTCCGCACCATCAGGACCATCGAGGGCAGCCGTTTCGCGGCAGTGTCCTCGCGCATCAAAATCATGGCGAACCTGAACATTCTCGAGAGGAGACAACCGCAGGACGGGCGCATCACTGTATCCGTCGGAAACGAGAACGTGGACCTCCGCGTGTCCATCGTGCCCATCGCCCGCGGCGAATCTATCGTGCTCCGCATCCTCGGAAAAAACGCTGCCCCCCTTTCCCTCGAGCAGCTCGGCTTCGCGGGCGAGCAGCTCATTGTCCTCCGCAGGCTGCTCCGCATTCCGCACGGTCTCGTGCTCGTTACCGGCCCTACCGGCAGCGGGAAAACCACCACGCTCAACGCGATGATCAGGGAAATAGTGTCCGACTCGATAAAGGTTATCACCATCGAGGACCCGGTCGAGTTCCTCGTGGAAGGGGTAAACCAGATCCAGATAAACGAGCAGATCAATCTCGGTTTTGACGTCATCCTGCGCCGCGTCCTCAGACAGGACCCGAACGTGATCATGGTCGGCGAAATTCGCGACGGGGCGACGGCCGAAATCGCCGTGCGCGCCGCCCTCACCGGTCATCTCGTGCTTTCAACCCTTCACACCAACGATGCCGTCTCGGTTATCCCGAGGCTCGTCAACATGGGCGTGGAGCCCTACCTGATTGCCTCCGTCCTTCGCGGCGCGATTGCTCAACGTCTGGTGCGCAAATTATGCCCGCTCTGCGCTTCTCCCCGCCCGCTGAAACCGAGAGAAAAGCGCATTCTTTCCGGCTGCTCCGTCACGGCAAAAACGGTGCACGACAGCAAGGGATGCGAAGAATGCGGCACCTCCGGATTCAAGGGGCGAACCGTCATATCCGAAATATTCTCGACCGATAGCGGCCTCGAGGAACTCATACTGAAGGGCGAGCGCATGGGCGTCTTGAATGACTATCTGATGAAGGCCGGCATGACCACGATGGCCCGGGACGGCGCGCGAAAGGTCGCCGATGCCGTGACAACCCTCGCGGAAGTCGAGCGTGAAATCGTATTCCCTCTCGGGGACGAGTAATGCCCCTATACCAGTGCCTTATTGCCGACGAAAAAGGATACACCTCGACGCGCACGGTCACTGCGACCGACGAGACCGAGGTTATCCGATCCTTTTCAGGAACCGGCAGCATTCTTGTTTCCATCGAGGCAAACTCGGTCTCGGTCACCGGATCGGCTTCGGGCAGGAAAATACAGAAGTCTGTACTCGAGTTTACCGAGATGATGGAACTCCTTCTCGACTCGGGCCTCTCCATGAAAGACGCCCTTGAGGTCGCGTCCTCCATCGGGGTCACCTCGGGCGCGGGAGCGCTCGCGACGAGGCTCCTTGAGTCGATACGGAAAGGAGCATCCTTCGCGCAGGCCGTCGAATCTGCACCGGAGATATTCCCCGCCATATACCGGGGCATGATCAGCGTAGGCGACCGCATCGGCTCCGTGGAGCGGATATTTCCCCGGCTCACTTCCTACCTGCGGAACAGGAAGGCGCTGAAGGACAAGGTATCGGGCGCCCTCGCCTATCCCGTGCTTGTGTTGATCGTCTCTGTCTTCGGCGCGATAGGGCTTGCCCTCTTCGTGATGCCCCGGCTCGAAGCGATATTCACGGGCTTCGGGGGCAATGCCGCGGACGGCGTCCGCAAAAACATCCAGAATATGGAAACGGTGATGATTGCGGGCGGCATCTTTTTTGTGTTGCTCGCATTAACAATATTTGTGCTCCGTTCATTAAGCAAAAAAAACAAGGCACTCGCCTACGTCCTTGACCGGGGGCTATTATTTCTTCCCTTTGTCGGACGTTTTGTTTCTTCCTGGGAAACCCTTAATTTTTCCTTTGCCATGGAAACCCTCGCCGCCGGCGGCGTTTCGGTCGAGGCAGCCCTGCAGGAAGCGTCCGCCGTGGTGTCCAACTCGGCCTACCGGCAGGCCCTTCTCGAGGTCAAGGCCGACGTGCTGAAGGGCGGCTCTCTTACCTCGGCATTTTCCTCACGCAGGGAATTCCCCGCATATTTAAGCCAGTGGATAGCGATCGGCGAGCGGTCGGGAAAGACGGAGCGGGTGTTCTCCCAAATCCGCACGTATTTCCAGGCAGAGGTCGAGCAGCGTTCCGCCAAATTCATGACCCTGATCGAGCCCGCGCTCATCGTCGTCATTGGCATGCTCATGCTCGCCCTCGTCATGGGCGTCATTGTTCCGCTCTATTCGATGTATGGCTCAATCTTATAATATTTTTTCTAAAAGCAAGAGGTAGCAAAATGAAGGAACAGGAAACAACAACAGAACAGGAAAAGCGCCGGCTCAACGATCCGGAGGGCGGCTGGACATTTATTGAAACGCTCATCGTCATGGGCATTATCCTTATACTCTCATCCTCGGTCGGCTTTATGGCGATCAAATATCTCGACAAGGCAAAAAGCGTCGCCGCGCGGAGCCAGATAGAAACCTTCGTCCTCTGTCTTGATGCCTATTTTCTCGATTGCGGCGGATACCCGACCGCCGAGCAAGGCTTGGCCGCGATGTGGGAAAAACCCTCGCTCGAACCCGTCGACCCTGGATGGAACGGTCCCTATGTGAATAAACCGATACCGAAAGATCCCTGGGGAAATTCCTATGAGTACATGGTTCCGGGAAACAGCGGTCTGCCTTTCGGCATACGGTCATTCGGCGGAGACGGAAAGGAAGGGGGAGAGAACAATGATGCAGACATCAGCTCCTGGCAGCAGTGATGGCTACATCCTGCTGGATGCGATTGTCGCCCTGTTTATTGCCTGCATCGCCGTCGTCGCAGTATATGGATGCGTCTCCTCGGTGGTAAGGCTCTCGGCGAAAGGTCTCGAGCGGGCCTCCCTCATCGTTCAGGAGCGAAACAGCGCGGTTGAAAGGATGCTCGTTCCCGATGAAGAGTAGAGATGATGAAGGGATTTCCACAATCGAGGCACTGGTTGCCATCGCGATACTCGCGATAGCTGGGGTAGCGCTGCTGGGCGGCGCCTCGGGAGCGATGGCCGCTCTCGTCAAGGCAAAAAATACCGCGCGGATAACTTCATCCCTCCTCAGGACGGACAGCTTGCTTCGTGAAAAAATCGGCAACATCCGTATTCCCTTTTGGGAACAAAAAACGGAAATCACCGTTCCGGGCGAGTCGGCGGAAATACCTTGGTATGACGGAAAGAAAGATCACCTTCTCAAACTTTATATAAAGGAAGGCACATTCATCATTGAGACAGTAACAGGCGAAACAAGCGAGACTACGGCCCTGTCCTCCGACATTGAGCATATCGACATTAAACCCATTTTGAAAGGCGATAAGGTCCCAGAAGGTTTGGACATAGGCTATACCATCAAGGGAAAGGCATATCGCACGCTCGCCGCTTTTGCGTCCGCTCCCCTGGAGAAAGCCCTGCCATGAAAATATCAATATACTTTGATGAATCGCGTGAAACCGGGGCAATCGCACCCCAGTTTCTCCTCGTGCTGCTCTTTGTATCCGCTCTTTCCCTCGGCGCGGGTTTGTTTGTGTCCTCGATTTTAAATACCGAAAGAAGGGCACTGCAGCATGATTCGCAAAGGAAGGAAATGTCGAGAATACTTGAAGCGGTATTGAAAGACCTTCGCTCCGATCAAACCCCGGAAACAGACGGAACCGACGATCCGGTGTGGGCATGGAATAAAAAGAGCGACAACGGATATACTGTGTCGATCCGCTCCCTCTCGAGCTCTCTCAATCCGAACTTTATCAGAAAGGATCTTGTTGAAAGAACTGCGATAAAAAACCTTTTCAAGGACGGAAAAACGGTTGCCGATCTTCAGCAATACCGCGAAGAATCCGGTTTGTCCCTCTCGGATACCGCCTATCAGAATTTTTTCGATACAGACAATTATACGAAATATTTTTCCCAGTATGGCTGGATGAATATCAACCTGGTCGATGAATTTGCCGCGGGTTCCCTGATCACTTCGATAACCGGTGTAGAGTCGACCGGGAACAGTTTTCGCGGGAAAATCCAGCTGCTGCTTGTGTTTCAAACAATCGTGGAACGATCAGGGCTAAAGGAAATTCTCGGCCCTGACTACGGCGAACTCTTTCCATATATAAACGCGGAACCGCTGATGAATGTCAACTTCGTCGATCCCTTCGTCCTGAAAGAGATTCTCTCCTACCCCGAAAATAAACTCGCGACCCCCGACGCAAAAGCAGACGCGCTCCTGGCCCTTCGTGCAACAGGGGGCGCGAACACGAACGACATTCAGAACATTCTCGGCATAGATAAGGCGAACAGGCTTTTTTATTATTTCGGCTGCGTCACCTGGTTCTGGGAAATACGCATCCAGGGAAAAGGAGAACGCTGCATCGCGGTCGTCTGCAGATATCCGCAAGAAGACTTGAGCGTGTCGAAACTCCCGCTATTCCGGACTATTGAATTGAGGTATGAAAAATGATCAAACTCGCGACTTTCGACGCGATCCTGGTGTCCCCTCTCGATTTCCACAGTTACGTGGTCGACCTACCTCCCCTGCAGGCAGATCACCGCGAGGGAGCCATCCGCTTCCGGCTGCGTACCATGCATCCTGGAGACCCATTGGATACCTGCATTGATTACAGGATTTGCGGCGCGCAGGCAAAAACTTTTTCCCGATCTGGCGGTAAGGTTGTTGCCTTCGCGGTTACCCGTGCCGCACTCGATACCTATAGATCCCTCGGCATGCCCCTTATATCCGGCTTCAGCCTTCTTTCTAGGACAGGAGCGGCAGTTGCGCCTGCATTAGAGTCGACGTCTAAAATCACCTTGAGAGTTCTCGCAACGGCCGAGTGGATTGAGATAGCACTCTACAATGACACAGAACTTGTCTCTACATCCGCTATTGACTCAACGCAAGCAGTTAACTGGACCGAGTATCTTTCACATATTCCTGGACTACCCGAACCGGAACACCTGAAAGTATTTATCATTCCGGTAGAGCTTTCCCCTGAAGAGCTTATTTCCATCACGGATCATTTCAGGAAATTCGGTGTACAAAAGCCCGTCATAGTTAACCTTAAAACAATTCTTGAGACCATGAAGGTAAAAGCAGAAGAAATATTCTCACACACCAAAAAAGGGAACCGGGTGATACGGAAATGGATTCTTGCCGCACTGATAGTCATTAACCTCACCGCTATTGATGCAACACTTTCCTTGTATGCACGCAGGGCAGAATCGCGTCTTGCACATATCAAGGAAACCTATGAGGGGAAAAAGCAGTTTGCGCTCGCCGCAGAAAAACTGAGCGCAGAAATCCAGTCCCTCGAGGCGGGCAGTAATAATGCTTCAACGAAAACGATAGCGACACCCTACCTTGTCATTTCGGAAATCACCAAGAATATTCACGGCTCGTGGATCAAGTCCCTGATCATCCGGGATGACGGCTTCCAGCTGGAGGCCGAGGGCGCGGACGCATTGGCGGTGTTATCCTCACTGCGGACTTCTACCGTCTTCACCGATGTGTCCCTGCATCAGGCGACGCCCTCCCCGATACGCGGTGAGCTATTCTCGATATCAGGAATTATCCCATGACAACAAACGAAAAAAAACTGCTCTCTCTTTTTTGCTGGATTTGCACACTCATCGTTTTCAGTATTATAACTCTTTCCAACGTTGACCGGATCAGGAGCGCCGATCTTGCGGAAAAAAAATATACCGACGCGCTGGAAAAAATCTCGCAAAACGAAAAGGACCTCACAGAGCTGAAGGAAAGGCTTGAACAATTAAAAACCGAGGCGATATCGGAAAACGAGCTGACGGCCAGCCAAACCTCATCCGATTCAGCGTCCTCTATTCGCAAAGCTCTTGGAAAAGAGGGAATCAAGCCATGCCGTTACCAGATAAGCGGAAAAACACCCAACGAGACAGTCGAGTTTTCCCTTCAATGCGACACCCTGCCCTTCCTCAGGTTTCTCAAATCGGAAGCATCCAGTTCCTCGCGATTACACTTTACCTATGTGGCGATAAAACCGATAAAAGACACAGCCACCCTTGATATCACATTCAGGATACGCCATGCGAAGTAAAACGCCACTTCTCGAAATATTCCTGGTACTCACCGCTGGCGCAGTTTTGATACTGCCTTTTTTGCCTGTCCAGGAAAAACTGAGGGAAGTTTTGTCAAAACAAAAAACGCCCCTTGCCTCTCCGGACCCAATGACGGAAAAAGCACAAATATACACGCCCACAGTTGCCGAACCGGGAAC
>JAYVSC010000181.1:0-4546 GCA_043775705.1 Spirochaetales bacterium
CCCTTCAATAGTTGAAGGATTAGTACTTTCAAACCGCATATTTTATTCCTCCGGAATCAATTGATGTATATTTATACATTAGTATCCGAATAATTGCAAGCACAGGAAATCGGGATTTTTTCAAAACAGACCAGATCACATATTTTCATCCATTTTATTGCATATTTATACTGATAGATGCATATAAGTTGAATAATTCTGCAAATACCTTTGACGCAAAAAAGGAAAAATGCTATTGTTCCTCTTATGAAAACACTACTTATCAAGGAAATCCTTGTTTCATCCCCGGACGGGCATGAAGTAACTATTAACGGTTGGGTCCGGACCAAACGCGAAACGAAAAACCTTGTATTTATCCAGATCAACGATGGTTCGTGTTTTGCGTCAATCCAGGTTACCATCGACCGGGACAAGGGTTTATCGGAGGAAACAGAGGCGGCGCTCAAAAAAATCAGCACCGGCGCTTCAGTTACCGCGAAGGGAACGCTTGTCGCCTCCCCTGCCTCCGGCCAGGCCGTTGAAGTGCAATCGAATTCGATAACAGTTATCGGGGAAGCTCCGGTTGATACGTATCCCCTCCAGAAAAAAAACCATACCTTCGAGTTTCTCCGCGAAATCGCGCATCTTCGTGTACGCACCAATACTTTTGCGGCCGTCGCCCGCATAAGAAGCCAGATGGCCTATGCCATCCATGTCTTCTTCCAGGAACGCGGTTTCAACTATGTTCATACCCCCATCATAACCGCCTCCGACTGCGAGGGAGCGGGCGAGATGTTCCAGGTAACCACGCTTGATCTCGAACGCATTGCCCGGGACGGAGCCGCTGCGGTCGCGAAGGGCGAAAAAGGCGTTGACTTTTCACGCGACTTTTTCGGAAAGCCCGCGGGCTTGACCGTATCGGGTCAGCTCGAGGCAGAAACCTACGCCACTGCCCTGTCCCGCGTGTACACCTTCGGCCCTACCTTCCGCGCCGAAAACTCCAACACTACCCGCCACCTTGCCGAGTTCTGGATGATTGAGCCCGAGGTTGCGTTCAACCATCTCGAGGACAACATGGACCTCGCGGAGGAATTCATCAAGTTTCTCCTGAATTGGGCGCTTGAAAAATGCGCAGAAGACATGAAATTCTTCGACGAGCGGATCCAGAACGGCCTGATTGATACCCTTACCCAGGTCGTCAATGCCGACTTCGGCCGCGTGACCTATACCGAGGCGATGGTTGAGCTTGAAAAAAACGCGGATAAATTCGAGTTCAAGCCGTTCTGGGGCTGCGACCTTCAGAGCGAGCACGAAAAATACCTGACAGAAAAAATATACAAAAAGCCCGTCATGGTTACCGACTACCCGAAAGATATCAAAGCCTTTTATATGAAACTGAACGAGGACGGCAAGACAGTCCGCGCGATGGACGTGCTGGTTCCCGGCCTAGGCGAGATTACCGGCGGATCGGAGCGCGAAGAAAACCTCGAGAAACTGGAAAAGCGCATTACGGATATGGGCTTGAAGGTGGAGGACTACTGGTGGTATCTCGACCTCCGCCGCTACGGCACGGTACCCCACTCCGGTTTCGGGCTCGGCTTCGAGCGCCTGCTTCTCTACGTCACCGGCATGGCCAATATCCGGGACGTGATCGCCTATCCGAGGGCGCCCAAGCTTGCAGACTTCTAAACGGGCCCCGCACGGGAGACGTGCGGGGCTTTTCATTTCGCTTATATCGATATTCCTCGCTTTCACCTGTCTCTTTATCTATACCTGGCAGCGGGTTTATAATCCGTCGCCTGTCCCCGTAAGCCAAGCCGAAGCAGATCTATCGAGAACCGTCTATTTCACCAGTCTCTCGCCCGTCAACGGCGCACGCTCATTTTCCGACGCGCCGGATCTGTTTTCCTTTCAGGCAATGCCCGAGGGAAGCGCATTTTCCGGATTTATCAACGCGCGCTCGGCTATTCTCGCCGATGCATCGACTGGTTCCGTCCTGTTCGAAAAAAACGCCGACGAAATAATACCGCCGGCCTCGATGACAAAACTCGTCGCGATGTACACCGCCTTTCATGCCGCGGAAAACGGTGAAATCACCTTTGACGACGTAGTCGCCCTCCCGAAAGAAACATGGGCAGTCAATATTCCCTCAGGGTCTTCCCTCATGTTTTTGGCCGAAGGCCAAAAAGTGACCGTACGTGAACTGCTATCCGGTATGGCGGTAGCTTCAGGAAACGACGCAGCCCTTGCCCTCGCCCTCCATGTCTCGCCTGCGCTCGACGTCTTTATCGCGCGGATGAACGGCGAAATGGAACGCCTCGGCCTGCCCAATACCCGCTTCGTCGAGCCCTCGGGCTTGAGCGGGGAAAACAAAACCACTTCCCGCGAGTTTGCGGACTTCTCCCTCCGCTATATAAGAGAATATCCGGAAGCCCTGCGCGCCTTTCATGCACAGACAACCATAGAATACCCGATGCCCTGGAACACCCCTGGAAGGACCGATACGAGAGCGGTGGTGCAGAGCGCCACCAACAAGCTGCTCGGCGTCCTCGAGGGCTGTGACGGCCTCAAGACTGGCTATATCAACGAGTCGGGATACAATATTTCGCTTACCTGCGAGCGGAACGGAACCCGCTATATCGCGGTAACCATGGGCGGGCCGGGATCGGGATCGTATGAGGGAAATCTTTTGCGGAGCGAAGACGGGACCGCCTTGATGGAATGGGCTTTCGCGAATTTCAGGACGGTGAAGAGCGAAGAAATCAAGCCCTTCCCGATGACGGTATGGGGCGGAACCGATGACAGCATGGACGCAATTCCTGCGGGAATGGCTTCTTTTACCGCGCCCGTCTCAGTAGAACTTACCGACGGAAAAGGCAGCGGGATGAAAACCGAAATCTTCCTTCCCTCAAGGATATGGGCGCCTGTGGCCGCCGGCACCGTTGTCGGGAGAGTTGACTACACAGCCGGAGGAAAGGCGCTCCACTCGGTCCCGCTTATCGCGGGAAGGAGCATAGCCAGGGGAAACGCGCTGCATGTGCTCATCGATACGGCAGCCTCTCTCGTTTCCCCCCTTGCAGGAAACAAATCCCGCTATCGTTGATTCTGAATCAGGGTATCGACGGTTACGATCCGGTAGCCGGCCTCGGTCAGGGCATTCAGCAGAAGATCGATCTTTTCATACAAGTAATCGGACCGTTCCCCCTCTACCTTGCCTATCCTCACCGGAATGATTGATCCCGGCTTTTTAGAGGCGATGATATCATCGATCAGGGTTGCCGCGTTCCGGTACAAACCGGGCATTACGCGGTTCTGTTCGGCGGTAACCCAGTCCAGCACCGTCACGTCGGCCGAGACATACCGGTATCCGGCCGTTTTGCCGGCCTCGATTATCATCGGGGAAGTGATATAGAACGGAGCATGCCAGAGCAGGGTCAGCTCCTGGCCGGTTGCGGTGTAAAAATCATCCTCGTTCCGCGAAAGGCCGCGGACAATAAAGTCGCCGTCAATGCGGTACTGGGTGCCTGAAAGGTTCCATGTAGTAAAGAAAAGCGAGGCGCACTGATGGCCTGCTTTCAGTATCTCGTTGACCGCAGCGGGATGCTGACGGATGAACTCCCCATTGATGAAAAAAGTCGCGCGGATTTTATACCGTTCAAGCACTGACAGAATTTGCGGTAAGCCGTCGAGGGTATCCATGGCGTCGAACACGACGGCAACCTGACGGAAACCGATCCGCGATCCATGGGTAAAAATATCGCCTTCAGAGGCGCCGGCCGGTGACGCGTCGATACCCGGAGTGGAATTTGAATCCAGTTTTACCACGGGTTCATCGATCAGCGGTTTCGTCCCGCCCGGACTTGTCGCGGACCGCGCATACAGCATATTCGCATAATAGCCCTTCCCCGAATCGAGATAGAGCCGCCATGCAGTATTCACGCTGACGCTTCCCTGCCGCATGCGGAGGGTGGCAGCCCCGTTCCATTTCAGATTGCCTGCGTACGAGAAGCGGCCCAGTTTGGTCGTTTCCCCAAGGATAGTCATTCCCTGTTCGTCCCACCCGTAGGCATTGACGGCGGAAATGAAAATCAGGGTGGAGTTCCCCGTTTTATAGTTCCACTTACGGACAGTCTCGCTGCCGCCGATGAAGATGAACGGTTCTTCGCCCCAGACCGCCGATACGACAGTTTCATCATGGTATGAGGCGGTTTCCTTCCAGCTCGCGGAATTGTAAACCCGAAGGCCCTGAGAGGTTATCAGGGCAAGGGAACTTCCGTCGCGGGAGGGACAAATACCCCTCACTCCTGCGGGAATCGGAAGGGAGGCAAAAATCTTGCCGCCGGAAAAATCGGTCAGTTTCCATGCCTTTATCGTTTTTTTCCCGTCCTCTACCGATTCTGCGAAGACCGCAGGTATGCTTTGCGCCGTCCAGAAAAAAGAGAGCGAAGAGGTGTTGCCGGGAAGCAGCAGATAGGGAAGCAGCGCGGGACGGGTAACTGACACATAGTCATCTCCCTCGAGGGGGCAATAATATACACTCCGGTCCCCTATAGACAAAAGCATCGTG
>JAYVSC010000182.1:0-2374 GCA_043775705.1 Spirochaetales bacterium
CGCGCGGTATATGAGGGGACTCGAGCATCTCCAGCAATGGGGATACGAGTGGAGGATCTGTTCTTTTTTGACGAGCTTGCCCTCGGCCTTAAGCCGTTCCATGATGGCCTTGTCCGCGTCCTTGACGAAGACGCCCTCGTAATCGCTTACCTCGGAAGTAAAGCGGCACTCGGCGTCTATCGGGCAGATGTTTGGAACGCCTGAACCCCTGAACACCTTGTTGTCCTCTTCGCCGAAGCCGGGCGCCGTGTGAACGATACCCGTTCCGTCATCGGTGGTTACGAATGCGCCGAGGAAAGTCCTGAACGCGCCGGGCGAGAGGTCTTCGTTTTTTTCAAGCGAGGCAAAATAGGGAAAGAGCGGCTCGTAGGTAATGCCCAAAAGCTCTTCCCCCTTTTTCTTCCAGACGATGGTACAGCTCGATGTATCCTTGTAAAAGGCGCCGAGGCGTGCCTCCGCGAGTATGAAGCGTTCATCTCCGTCCGCGATCAGCACGTAATCCACGTCAGGACCGAGGGTGAGGCCGAGATTGCTCGGCAGCGTCCAGGGCGTCGTCGTCCAGGCGAGGAGGAAGGTTTTTCCGTCTGAAAGAGAATTGTCGGCAAAGGCTTTTCCGGCCGGTGTGCCGGAAAGCGTACCCTTCACCTTGAATTTGACGGTGATGGCGGGATCGTGCACGTCCTTGTAGCCGCCGAGATTCAGCTCGTGGTTCGACAGGACCGTCGAGCAGCGCGGGCAATAGGGAAGGATGTAGTGGCCCTCGTAGACAAGCCCTTTGTCCCACAGGCTTTTCATCACCCACCAGATCGATTCCATATAGTCCGGGTCCATGGTCTTGTAGTCGTCTTCAAAGTCGACCCAGCGGCCGAGTCGGGTAATCGTCGTCTTCCATTCATTGACATAGCGGAGCACGCTCGCGCGGCACGCTTCGTTGAATTTCGCGATGCCGAATTTCTCGATATCGGTTTTCGAGTTGAGTCCGAGTTCCTTTTCGATCAGGTTTTCCACGGGAAGTCCGTGACAGTCCCAGCCGAAGCGGCGGGTTATCTTTTTACCCTTCATCGTCTGGTAGCGGGGAATAATATCCTTTATCGTACTCGGCACGAAATGGCCGAAATGGGGCAAGCCGGTCGCGAACGGAGGGCCGTCGTAGAACACATAGTCGGGGGCCCCTTCCCTGTTGGAGATTGATTTTTTGAATATCGCGTTTTTATCCCAGAACGAGAGTACTTTTTCTTCCTGTTCGGGGAAGTTCACTTTAGGATCTACCGGTTCATACATATAAGATAAAACTCCTGTTTAAATAGTCGGAATCGGAAAGCAGTATATCGAATTTCAGAATTTGTTTCCATAGGATGGGGGAAGCGGCCGTTTACCTTGCACTTTACGCTTGACTTTCTTTGACAGGAGGGTTATCGTTAAAAATCCCCCTATAATCAAGGACTTTTGATGATCAAGCATAAAATTACTGCGGTGCCTTCAATACGTCGCCTACCTTCTTATCTCCATATAATACGACAATCAAAGGCCGAAGGACACGAATATATCTCCGGAACGGTTATTGCTCAGGAACTCAGCCTCGAACCCATCCAGGTGCGAAAGGATCTTGCCATCACCGGTATTGTCGGTAAACCCAAAAAAGGCTACCCGGTCATCGCCCTCATGGCGGCAATCGAGCACTTTCTCGGCTGGGACGAAATGCAGCAGGCGGTGCTCGTCGGAGCAGGAAACCTCGGCACCGCATTGACCGGATATCCCGAGTTTCAGTTTCACGGACTCAACATCTGCGCGGCCTTCGACCAGGATCCCGCGAAAATCGGCAAATCCATCCACGGGGTGCCGATCTATTCTCTCGACACACTCGCCGCCCAGCTTCAAAAACAAAAAGCCTATATTGCGATCCTGACCGTCCCCTCGGTCTCCGCACAGATCATTGCCGATGTTCTGGTTACCGCCGGCATCACCGCGATATGGAATTTCACGAACGTCAAGCTGAAGGTGCCCGAATCGGTACTGGTTCAAAAAGAAGATCTGACCTCGGGCTATGCCATGCTCTCCGTGATGATGAATACAAGGAAACATGGAAACGATTGATCCCGTCCCGGCCTTTCAGGCCGACACCCCGGAAAAAACGGCAGCACAGGCGGTCATGTTCGCGAACCGCCTTGATAAACTCAGCAAACACCTCAGAAAATGGGCAAGGAGAACGGGGACGACCTGCTATCGCCTGTATGACAAGGATATCCCCGAAATTCCCCTCGCCGTCGACCTTTATCAGATGAGCGGCAGCGGTGATAAATATCTCCATATTGCCCTTTACGAGCGTCCATACGAAAAGGCTGAAGAAGACGAAATCGTGTGGATGGATTCCATG
>JAYVSC010000183.1:0-11745 GCA_043775705.1 Spirochaetales bacterium
AGCGTGAAGGACACGATCGTATTCACCCCTATCCTCAAGGCGACAACCGCCGTCGAGCGCTGGACATTAAGCATCAAGGACAGCTACGGCAAATCGATAAAGACCATCACCGGGACCGGCAAAGTTCCGCAGGCCATCTCATGGAACGGAACCGCTGACCCGACGGACGGAACGACGACCGGCACACGGGCGGGCGACGGCATCTACAGCGCAACTCTCGACGTAACCCTGGTCAACCAGCAGACCTCGCACTCGGCGGCGCCTGACTTCGATCTCGACACCAAGTTCCCGACGATCGAAATCGCAGCTCCCTACGTTGTTTTTTCCCCGAACGGCGACAATAACAGAGAGACCCTTCCATTGACCCAGCTTTCCTCGAAGGAAGACCTGTGGACAGCTTCCATCGTCAATTCCAAAAAAGCGGCGGTCAAAAACTACTCCTGGAACGGCAATGCCGAAGACTTTGCCTGGGACGCGACCGACAACTCGGGAAACAAGGCAGCCGACGGATCTTACACCTACATAATCTCGAGCGAAGACAAGGCAGGCAACAAGACCACCCAGCAGCTCACCGGCATCATGGTGGACTCGAGAAACCCGAAAGCCTATCTGACCGCGGAACTTGCCGCATTCTCCCCGAACGGAGACGGCATCAAGGACACGCAAAAACTGTCGATCGTCGCAAGCGTGCCGGACGGACTTGAGTCCTGGTCCCTTTCGATCAAACCGGAAGGATCAGCCTCGAACAACGCCCCGGCAATAAAAACCTGGGATTCAACTTCGACCAGCGTGCTCCCCTCAACCGTCAACTGGGACGGAAAGAACAACGCGGGCACCGCAGTCCTCGGCAAGTATGTCGCAGAACTCACTCTCTCCTATATCAAGGGCGAAAAGGTAACGGCGACAACCCCGGCCTTCCTCGTCAACGCGAAAGCGCCGGTACTCGGAGTACGCCTGTCGCCCAAGTACTTCAGTCCGGACAACGACGGAATTGACGATGAACTCTTCATCAACCTGAGTGCGGTATCGGAATCGGCCTTCAACGACTGGTCCTTCGAGATCCGCGAGCCCCAGGGTTCAAGCGGAAACGTATTCTGGAAAACGGGCGGAACGGGAAAGATCACCGAACGCATCATTTGGGACGGACGGTCGCTCAAGGGCGAGCTCGTGCAGGCAGCGACTGATTATCCCTTTACCTTCACCGTTACCGACGAAGTCGGCATGACCTCGGTCGTCCGCGGCTATATCCCGGTCGACGTTCTCATCATCCGCGACGGCAACAAGCTGAAAATAGCCGTGCCTTCGATCATCTTCCGCGAGAACGCGGCGGACTTTAACGGGCTCGGAACCGAAGTAGTGGACAAGAACGTCCAGGTGCTCAAGCGCATCGCTGAAATCCTGAACAAGTTCAAGGATTACAAGGTCCAGGTTGAAGGACACGCGAACAACGTGACCGGCACCCAGAAAGAAGAAGAGGCCGAATTGATCCCCCTCTCGCTTCTGCGGGCAGATGCGGTCAAGGCCTTCCTCATCCAGAACGGAGTGGACGGCTCGCGCCTCTCGTCAATCGGCATGGGCGGAACCAAGCCCGTGACACCGAGAGCGGACCGCGAAAACTGGTGGAAAAACCGCAGGGTTGAATTTATCCTGATCAAGTAGTTTTTGCCTGACAGGGGGCCCAATAGCAAAAGCCGGAAGCGCAGGATGTAAAAAATCCATACCGCTTCCGGCTTTTTTTTATGTTCCGCTTGTTTTTAGCTTCTACCGGTTTGCCGCTAGGCCATAGTCACGTACAGGGATTCCATTGCCAGTTTTTTCCGGCCGATTTCCCCGCGCATGTAATTCAAATAGTCCGAGCGGGTCACGATGCCGATGAGAGCGCCCTCCGAGGTCACCGGAAGATGGCCGATGTTGTTCATGTAGAGTATTTCCTCCACGTCCCGGAGCAGAGTGTCCGGTTTGACGCACACCACCTTCCTTGTCATGAAAGCCGAGACAGGCACCTGCATTTTCCCCAGCTTGCGCCCCTTCATGATTTCCTTCAGCGTAAAAAAACCCACGACGCTGCCCGACTCGTCCACTACGGGAGCCGCAGTATGGCTGACCTGTTCCAGAAATATCGAGGCGTCAAGCAGGCTCATGTCGGGCCGGAGGAACGCGACATCCCTCGTCATGATGTCCTTTGCAGTCGCAGCGGGAGAGAGCACCTCGCCGAGGTACGCAATAACTTTCTCGTAGATAAAGCGGCCGTCCGTCGTCTTGATGGTCGCGGCAGCGGCCGCTCGGTGTCCGCCTCCGCCGAAATCGGAAAGAATCTCGTTTACGTGAAACTCCTCGCAGGAATTGCGCGCGATGACGAGGATCTTTCCGGGACCGGCGAAATAGAAAAAACCGAAAAGAATCTCGCTGTTCTCCACCTCGAAAACTTTCTCTATGACGGCGCCGAGGCCCTGTGAGTCCTCAATCAGCTCGAGATAGCATACCTGGACGCGGTGACCGCGGATATTGAGCGTCTCTATCTTGTTGAGCACCTCGTGGAAAAGCGTAATCTGGGTTTTCTCCCTGAGGGGAACGAGGAAGTCCTTGACGAGGGTGAGTTCCGCACCCTGGCCGAGCAAAAAGGAGGCAGCTTTGAAATCCTCGGGGCACACGTTCGCATGAAGGAAGTTCCCCGTGTCTGCATAGATGGCGGTAAGGGCTATTGTCGCGTCCTCGCGGGATATCTTGATGCCTCGCGAGATCAGCTCGATGGCCAGCTGGGTAGTATTCGCGCCGAAGCGGCATTCATGGAACAAGGCCCCGGGAATATCGCCTTCAGCGGAAGGATGGTGGTCAAAAACCTCGACAGACACATTTTTAGTCCCAATGCATTTAAAGTATTCCGACACCTGCTCGGAAGAACGTGTATCGAGGACTACCATAGACCCGATATCCTGACCCTTCAAATCCGAAATTTGGGTAAATTCAAGATAGTTTTCATACAGATTGTATAAATTCCGCGCCACCGGGTGAATGCGCCCGCTTCGTACCGGTATATAGCCGGGATAAAGATACTTTGCCAATACTATGGATCCGATACAGTCGAGATCCATATTGCTGTGCCCGACTAATATGTTTACTGGTAGCATTCCTAAAAGTGTATGCGGAAAATCCGTAATGTCAAATTAAACCGGAAAAGGGTTCTTACGCCTCGCCCTTTGATTCTCCGTAAAAACGGATAAATACGTTCGGATTGGCGGAATAGCGCCTGCACAGCTTGATAAGGCGGTCAAGCTCCTTCCTCTCACTGTCCATCACTGCAAGGGGCACAAGGGCCTCGAGTTCGGCAAGGAGAAAGGGGCCCTGCAGGCTATTGAAGGAGGCATCGCTCGTTTCCTTCACAAAACGGAGACAAACCCCCGATTCGGGAAACCTTTTAAAAATCGCATTCAGTTCGAACACCTCGGTGAGTGTCTCGCATTCCTTGTCTTCTACCGATACATATACGCTCATATACTGCTCCAGTTTTTTTTATTTGCGGGCAACCAGCACCATGGTGCGCGCTTTTTCATTATAAGGCGAAAAATCAAAATCCCCGTACATTTCCACCGAACTGAAACCGCAGGCCATCATCAAACGCTTCAATTCGATCGCGGAATAGAGCCGCTGCACATATTCATGGTCAATCTTGCATCCGTTTTCGTCGATGAGCATCCAGCGCGACCGGAGCCCTTCCCAGGCGCCGACGACGGAAAATTCGGTCAGTACGGTAAATCCGCCCCGCTCAAACCATTCCCCCTCGGTAAAGTCCCGTACCGCGATCTCGCGTCCGGTCATTTCGAGGATAAACCAGCCCTCGCTCTTCAGAGAAGCGGCGATATTTTTCAAAATCTGCATGTCTTCTTCTATCGTGTCGCAGTAGCCGAAACTGGTATACAGGCTTACCGCCGCGTCAAACGCTTCCAGGCGGACAAAGGTACGCAAATCGGCCTGCTCCAGGTCAAGCTCAACCCCTTCAACCTGGGCTGACTCCTGGGCCGCGTTCAGAAACGGGCGTATCAAATCGACTCCGGTCACCCTGGCACCGCGGGAGGCAAGTTCCACCGCTATCCGGCCGGGACCGCAGCCCGCATCAAGAATCGAGGGAGACTTCGCGCCGATGATGCGCAAAACGCCTTCAGCGACGGAAGGAGCCTCGGACCAGCGCTGCGCATCGAACAATACGGGAGCATATTGCGCCCAGAATGACTCATTTTCAAACCAGTCCTGTTTTTTTTCCATAGTAGTCTCCCTTGAAAGTATATCACAATCGCCCTATAATTTGGAGACTAAAAATATCAGGAGTGTATCATATGGTTATTCTTACTCTCAATTGCGGCAGCTCGTCGGCTAAATATCAAGTATTCGACTGGACAAACAAAGACGTTATCGCCGCAGGCGTGGTTGAACGGGTTACCCAGGAAGGCGGGTCCATTACCCATAGCGCAAAAGGAAAACACGATTACAAGATGGCGTATGACTGCCCGAACCACACAATAGCGGTCGAGCTCATAATCAGAACCCTCACGGATCCTGAGGTGGGAGTGATAAAGGATATGTCCGTGATCAAGGCAGTCGGACACCGCGTGCTTCACGGCGGCAACAAATTCATCAAGTCGGTTATCGTAACCCCCGCGATCCTTGAAACCTTCCGCGAGGTGCAGGATCTCGGCCCTCTCCACAATCCGGCCAACATCATGGGAATCGAAGCCGCGCAGAAAGTGCTGCCGAAAGTGCCCCATTGCGCGATCATGGACACCGCCTGGCACCAGACCATGCCCGATACGAGCTTTATGTATGCCGTTCCCTACGAATGGTATGAAAAATACGGCGTGCGCCGCTACGGTTTCCACGGAACGAGCTTTCTCTATACCGCCAAGCGCGCATCGGTAGTCCTCGGCAAAAAGCCCGCAGACACCAACGTGATCATCGCGCACATCGGGAACGGCGCGTCGATGTGCTGCGTCAAAAACGGTAAATGTTTCGACACGACGATGGGCCTCACGCCGCTCGAAGGCTTGGTGATGGGCACAAGATCCGGTGACTGCGATCCCGCCCTCTCCTTCTACATGATGCGCAAGGCGGGCCTGAGCGTCCAGGAAATCGACACCGCGCTGAACAAACAATCGGGGCTCCTCGGCATCACCGGGAAATATTCGGACCGCCGGGACATCAGCAAGGCCATGGAAGGCGGCGACAAGCGCGCGGAACTTGCCTTCAAGATGGAAACCTACCGCATCCGCAAATACATCGGCGCATATATCGCGGCGATGGGCCAAAAGCCCGATGCCCTCATCCTTACCGCCGGAGTGGGCGAATTCCATGCAGGAATCCGGGCGGGAATCTGCACCGGACTCGAGCACCTCGGCATCAAGCTTGACCCGGTCAAAAACAACCTTGCCCGCACCCGTAACGCGGAAACCTGCATCAGCACCGACGACTCTCCCATCAAGATTTACGTGCTTCCCACGGACGAAGAACTGGTAATGACAGAGGACGCCTATGCGCTGATGAAGGGAAACTACGATGTGCATACCAATTTCACCTATTCCTTCCAGTCCCCAGATTATGTAAACAAAGGACGCGCGGAAGGACTTGTGCGCGATCTGGAAAAAACCCCGGGACTTGCCGATATTATCGTAAAAATACCGGGTATGAAAAAATAACGGAACGCTGAAGGGGTTTTTCATGGATATTTTGGGGATTGGAAACGCGCTTCTTGATATTTTCTACTTTTCCGATGAAGAATCGTCCCTTTCCCTCGGGCTGCATCCAAACCATGCAGCCCATGTATCCCCGGAACGCCTGGATGAACTGCTTCTTGCGGTGCCCAACCCGATTTATGTGTCCGGGGGGTCAGCCTCCAATGCGGTAAAAGCCGCTTCGGCGCTCGGTGCCCGCACGGCCTTTATCGGCTGCACCGGTACCGTAGACCGCGAAGACGATCATTGGGCGCGCATGTTCCGCTCTGATCTTGCATCCTTCGGCGTCAGCTGTGTTCTGGAACACAGAAACGCCCCAAGCGGACGCTGCCTCGTAATCCATATGCCGGGAGGCCTCAAAGCGGTTGCCTGTGCGCCGGGCGCAGCACCGCTCCTCCGGACGGAACAGATCGACGAAGAACTCCTCGGCCAGGCGAAAACAGTGCTTCTGGACGGCCAGGTTCTCCGAAACAAGGCGGTAACGGACCGAATTTCGCATTTTTGCAGGACCCGCCGCATTCCCCTCGCCATCGACATCAGCACGAGCGACATCGCGCGGAACTTCAGCGGGGCGGCGAAAGACCTGCTCATTAATAATGAAACCATCCTCTTTCTGAATACCGATGAGGCGCTGACCCTGGCGCTCGCCCTGGAAAACACCGTTCCCGGCGATAAGGGCATCCAGAATGAAGAGGAATTTATCGATTCCGTTTTTTCTTTCTATACCGAACGGAAAAAAAACTTTCCCTGCATCATAGAAAAACGGGGAGAAAACGGAGCGCGGGCTTGGGCATCAGGCGCTAAATACGAAGCGGCCGCCGAAAAAGTTTCCTGCGTACTCGACGATACCGGGGCCGGCGATGTGTTCGCGGGAGCCTTTCTTTGCGCGTATCTGCGGGAACTGTCCCTCAGCGCATGCCTTGCCTTCGCGAACACCTCGGCCCGTGAAGCCTTATTTGTACCGGGATCCAGCATCGACCGCGGCATCTTTCGCGAACTGACAGCTACCTTGCCAATATCGCATCGCTGATTTTTGAGGCAGCGGACTCTCCGCACAGGGCCTTGATAAGCGCAAGAGAGAATTCTTCCGCGGTGCCGGCCGAGCGCGAGGTTATCAAATTCAAATCGACGACAACCCTGTTTTTCAGCGGCTTGACCGGAAAATTCTCGCCCATTCCCGGAAAACAGGTGAAAGAGCGGCCCTCAAGCAGACCCCAAACCCCGAGAACGACGGCAGGAGAAGCGCAGATTGCCCCCACGAACCGCCGTTCCGCGAACATACGGGTGATCAGCTCCTTGAGTCCCACGGAAGAGGCCAGATTTTCGCTCCCCTTGCCCCCGCCGGGCAGCACCGCAAGATCGGGCAGGGGCAAACCGTCAAGCTCGCCCAGGGTTTTATCGCAGGTGACCGAAAGATGGTGCGCCGAAACCGCGATGCCCCCGGTAACCCCGACAACCGTCACCGAAACACCTGCCCTGCGGAGATAATCGATCGGAGTAACCGCCTCGACATCCTCAAATCCGTCTGCAAGAAACACAAATGCGCTTTTCATATTTTTATCCCTTTAAACAAAACAGATTGTTATTGTATAATGCTAGTATATGAAGCATGTATTGTTAATAGATGAATCGAGTATTTTCCGTGATTATATAAAAAACAAGCTCGACGCAAAACACGTACATGTAGATATAGGGGTCGGCCAGCTCGACAGCCTGTCAAAAATGCGATCCCTCCTGCCCGATCTGGTCATCATGGATTTCAACCTGAACAAAAATTTCGTCTTTGAATTGCTTGAAAGCAAAAAAACCGATCCGAATGCCCGCGAAATCCCGGTCCTCCTTTTAGCCCAGAAAATCGAAAAAGAAGAAATCACCCGGTTGCTGCAGTACGGGATCAAGAAGATCATACCCAAACCGCTGAAAATCGACCAGCTTTTCAGCGCGATTACCGAGATAATTCACGTCGAGTTCGAAATCGACACGACGCCCTGCATCCTTGAAGCCCACGTAAATGACACGATTCTTTTCATCGAGATTGCCCAGGGCTTGAACCGGGAAAAAATCGAACTGCTCAGGTATAAAATAAAGGAACTTATAAGCCTGTATAACCTGGTATACCCGAAGATCCTGGTCATGATGACCGACCTCTCCCTCTCCTTCGTGGACAGCCCGAACCTGGAACTCCTCATGGACTCCATCATGTCGGATTCGAACGTGCGGAACAAAAACATCAAGATTCTGACCCTTGATCACTTTGCTCAGGATTTTTTCGCCGGAAACAAGGCCTATACCGACGTACAGGTGGTCACGGATCTCTCGAAAGCCCTCGATTCCCTGCTCAAGGACTCCGTCTCGGTGATGGACAAGTCAACGCTCATCAGCGAGCGAATCCTTTCAGTCAGCAAGGATAAAAATCCCCAGGAAGAAACCCTGGAAATGCGCTTCAAGTCCGAGCTTGAAGCCCTTAAATCTCTCGGCCAGGACATACGGATCGCCATCGTCGACGACGACATAGTCATCCGGACAGTCCTTGCGAAGACATTCCAAACGATACATGCCAAGGTTGACCAGTTCGAGTCGGGAAACGCCTTTATCGAAAAAGTCCTGGCCCAAAGCTACGACCTCATCTTTCTCGACCTGATGATGCCCGGCTTGAACGGCTTCGAAGTGCTGCTGAAACTGAAGGAAAGCGAGATAAAAACCCCGGTTATCGTACTCTCGGCGATCAGCCAGCGCGAAGCGGTCATAAAAGTTCTCGCTTCGGGCGTAAAGAGCTACATGATCAAACCCCTCAAGCCGGATACCTTATTGAAAAAAGCCATCGAAGTGCTGCAGGAATCATTTTGATATGTTCCTGAATACCGCGCGTACCGGCAATTACTTGATCCGCTCACGTATTCCCTTTGTAATCTTTAACGGCAGGGGCTATCCCGAAGAGTGGAATGAGGCATCCCATAACCTTTTCCCCAAACTCGGTAGCAAGAACATCCGTGAGTACGTGCTGCAGGACTCAAATCCCGAAGAGGTAATCAAATTCGAGTATCTGCTTACCGGAGAAAGCCCCGACTTCACCTTCGACTTCACGAACGTCCAGGATGACGGAACGCGGCTCTGGCTGACCATGCGGATAAGCAGACAGGAAGACGGTCGTTTTTTCGCCCTCATTGACGACATCACCAACCAGAAACTGAAAGAATCGCACCTGGTGTTCGCCAAGGAAACGGCGGAAAAAGCAAGCATGAAACGCAGCCAGTTCCTCGCGAACATCAGCCACGAAATCCGCACGCCGATCCAGACCATCATAGGCATGATGGAACTCCTCGGCGACACCAAGCTCGACGAGGAACAGACTGAATACGCCCGCCAGGTTCGTTTCAGCGCAGACGTCATGCTCACCCTGATCAACGACATCCTCGACTTTTCAAAGGTCGAGGCGGGCCAGCTGAAAATAGAAAAAATTGAATTCAACATCATCGACGTCATCGAGCGCACGGTAGACCTTGTATCCATGGAAGCCCACAAAAAAGAGCTCGAGATCATCATCGACATCACGAGCGAGCTTCCTTCAATAATTGTAGGGGATCCGGGACGCATCCAGCAGGTTATTCTGAACCTCGTCAAAAATGCGGTCAAGTTCACCGGCAAGGGCCAGATCACCGTCAAGGCCGACATCAAGAAAAAAATGTCCCAGGACCACCTCCATGTCGAAGTGATAGACACCGGTATCGGGATCAGCGCCGATGTGCAGAGCAAGCTCTTCACACAGTTTTTCCAGGGCGACAGCTCGACCACGAGAAAATACGGCGGCACGGGACTCGGCCTCGCGATCTCCCGGAACATCGTCGAGCTCATGGAAGGCGAGATAGGCGTGCGGAGCAACGAGAGATCGGGGGCCATCTTCTGGTTTGACATCCCCCTTGTAATTGCGGAGAACCAGCCTGCTTCCGATATGCTCCCGGTGAATCCCCAGACACGATTCCTGCTCGTGGACGACAATACGCAGACGCGCAACCTTCTGTCCCGCATGCTCGCTTCCCTCGGATATCCCGAGGTCACGCACGCATCCTCGGGCATGGCCGCCCTCGTCACGCTTGCCGCCGCCCGAAAGGAAAAAAAACCCTTCGACATCGTCTTCATCGACATGGTGATGCCCGAGATGGACGGATGGCGTCTTGCCGCCGAGATCAACAAGGACATAGACATAAACCAGGCCCAGTTATACCTGATGGTGCCGGAAGGAAGCTTCGGGGCCGACGCGAAGATGAAGCTCCTCGAATGGTTCAACGGCTACCTCTACAAGCCTATCAAGAGGCGCATGCTTGCGGATCTTTTAAAAAACCACTGGCAGTCAACCATCGACCTCGAGGTCGTGGAGGAGCTTGAGCCGGTGGAGACCGAGACCGCGGAAGAGGCACGAGCACAGGTCCTCGCAGGCGAAGGACTTACAATTCTCGTCGCAGAAGATCACCCGGTCAACAGGAAACTCCTCAAGATATTTCTTGAAAAATCGGGAGCCCAGGTTGTCATGGCCGAAGACGGACTGGAAGCGACCGAATGCGTGGAGAAGGAAGCGATAGACCTCGTGTTCATGGATATCCAGATGCCGAGAATGAACGGGTACGAAGCAACGGAATGGATACGGGACCACGGATACACGGTGCCCATCATCGCCTGCACCGCGAGCGCAATGGAGCATGAAAAAGAACAATGCCTTTCATTTGGAATGAACGATATCCTTCCCAAGCCCTACAAACGGCAGGACGTAATTGACATTATGCTGAAATACACAAAAGCAGACACCACGATATTCGACAGCGCCGAATTTTTCGATCTGATGATGGGCGACGTCGAAAGCGGACGGACTCTTATTCAGGAATTCCTCGAACAGACCGAAACCCACATGGGCTTCCTGAAAGAGGACCTGGATAAAAACGAGATCGACAGCGCGCAGAAAACAGCCCACCTGATCAAGGGCAGCTCGATGAATATCACGGCCGCGCGTCTGGCAGATACTGCCCTGAAAATCGAAACCGCCGCCCCCCTCCTCCCCCGCGCGCAGATGACGGCCCTATTCGCCGCCCTGCAGAAGGAGTTCGCCAGCCTGCGCAGATTCCTTGCGGCCGAAGGCTACGGGACAAAAAAATGAGGCTGGCCAACTACCATACCCATACCGATTTTTGCGACGGAGGGAACACCGCCGAGGAAATGGTAAACGCGGCGATCGAGTCGGGCATGACCGATCTCGGCTTTTCCGCGCACGCAGCCTGGTTCTTCTCGACCGAATGGCACATGGCCAGCAGCCGCTACGCCGAATACACGGACGAGATCGCGCGGCTCAAGGAAAAACACAAAAAGCAGATTACGATTCTCTGCGGCTTCGAGGCCGACTATATCCCCGGGATCACGGCCCCCGATCCCGCGTTCTATGCCCGCTTCTCCCCCGATTTCCTGATAGGCTCCGTTCACTATGTGCTTTCAGACATGAAAAAAAAACACGCAGGCCTATGGTCAGCGGATGCCTCTGCGGAGGAAGTCGCGCGGGGCCTTGAGCAGTGCTTCGAAAATGACGGAAAACGCGCGGTACAGGCCTACTGGCGCGCCGTACGCGAGATGACCGAGACCTGCTCCTTCGATATAATCGGTCATCTGGACGTGATCCGGAAAAGAAACGCAGCTCTGCGCTTTTTTGACGAAAGCGCATCCTGGTACCGCAGGGAACTCGCTCTTACCGCAAAGGCCATAGCGCGCTCGGGAAAGATCGTCGAACTGAACACCGGGGGCCTCTCGCGGAAAGCCTTCGACGGCATCTACCCCTCGGACGATCTTCTCGCCGTCCTGCATGCGCAGGGAGTGCCAATTACCCTCTCCTCCGATGCCCACAGCGCTTCCCATCTCACCTTCGCCTACGATAAAGCCCGCGAGGCCGCCCGGGAAGCCGGCTACGCAACCTTGAGCTATAACACGTGCGGCGTCTGGATTCAGGAACCTTTTTAAATACTTGCCGCCCGGGTAATAACGAAGCGGG
>JAYVSC010000184.1:0-8009 GCA_043775705.1 Spirochaetales bacterium
GTCAAGCGGTCCGTCAAGATGGATGAACGAGCTGACAATATAGGCTGAAGAGTTTTCGAATAACTGGGAATTGATCAGAAACTGTTCCTGGATAATGGAAAGCTGTTGTTTTTTCATTTGGACAGTTTAACTTCCTCGCTCTTTATAATATACTATATTATACCATGATTTTTTGTAAATCACACGTTGGTATGATATCAAAAAAAGGAAACCTAATACCTTGATAACAACAGTAATTTTTCGAATTCTGGGTCGGTTGAACTACTTGATATATAGACATGTGTATACGACAAGTCACCTTTTGGCCTTTATGGTTCTCGGCAGCCGCTGGGACAAGTACCGTTCGAGCGCGGACCGGTCCCGGATCATTCTCTGCGGCGTGGAGTATCAAAATCCGGAATCCATAGCGAGGATCAATGACTTCCGTGAATGGGCTTTGATCAATTTTCCCGGAAAACAAGTTGTACTGTTTTCAAAACTGGTAAAATGCGAAGTTCCCGCAACATCGGGATGTATCCGACAGGTTCCCTGGGAATGGGAAACTCGAGCCCGATTGATCCATTCCGGGATGAGCCTTTTTTTCGGCAAAGGACGTCTGTACCCGCAAAAGGCAATACATGCCATAGCGCGTGACGCAGCCTTCATGTTTGATATAGGGAGCTATCAGATCAGCTCCAATCTCGATACCGGATGGACTGCCAATGCGCTGTCGAATATTGTTTTTGCACGAAGATATGATATCCCGTTTCTGATGGGCACCCAGCGCTTCGGTCCATTCAGATACCGGCCCCAAACTCTGAATTGTATATACCGGGCTATGATAAAAAACATCATTCCGTACGTAGCGTATCTGGGTGCGATTGACGATGCGAGTTTCCTTTACATCTCCGAGTTTTCGGACAATGCAGTACTGTGCCCGAACTATGAGGATTTTTTCTTAAAAAGCCGACAGCTATTGAAATGAAGCATGCAGGAACTGAAGGAGCGTACTATGATTGAGATTTCCGGGTTATCCATGAAGTATCCCCTTCCGCGGCGGTACAGAGAGCTTGTTTTGGGACCTTTTTTCCGCAGGAAAGTTAAAACTGCGCTGTATGAGATAAACCTTTCCATTGCCAAGGGAGAACGGGTGGGTTTTCTCGGTCCAAACGGAGCGGGAAAAACGACGCTGCTCAAGCTCATCGGCGGACTTCTCCTGCCGACAACCGGAACTGTCTGTGTGAACGGGTATGATACCATGAAGGGTAATGAAAATGCCCGGAAAAGCGTCGCGATGGTCATGAACGAGGAACGGAGTTTTTATTGGCGTCTCAACGGAAGGGAGAACCTCGAGTTTTTCGGGGCGCTGGAAAACCTGCACGGGTCTGCCTTGCGAAAAAAAATCGATGATTTGCTTGACCTGGTCGGTCTTTCTGGACAGCCGAAAACCCTCGTCGGGACCTATTCCAGCGGGATGAAACAGCGTTTAGCTCTGGCCCGCGGGCTTTTATCCGACCCGGAGATTCTAATACTTGATGAGCCGACTCGCGCGCTGGATCCCAGTTCTGCGCTTGAATTTTCTGAATTCCTTGTGCAGAACCTCAGTAAAGACATGAACAAGAGCCTCTTGATCGCGACCCATCGTCTGGAAGAGGCTTCGACCCTATGCACCAGGCTATGCATATTAAAAGACGGGCGGATAAAGGCAGATTCGAATATCGCCGACGTGAAACGCGATTTTCCCGATTTGATGGACTTTTACGTGAAAGGGGTAAAATGATGAGAAGTAAAAAACAAAACCCGGTATACCTGCTGTCTCTGAAGGCATGGGCCTTTATGAAGCGGGATTTTCGGATCGCGACATCCTATCAGCTTCAATTTATTCTGACGACTTTCAACTCGCTTTTTATCCTGGCCATGCTTTTTTTTATAGGTAAAATGGTCAATCCGCAGACTCCGGGTCTTGCCCGCTTTGGGGGAAACTATTTTGCCTTTGTGCTGATCGGCTATGGGTTTTATCAGTATTTTCAACTGGCCCTGACAAGCTTTGCGGGAACAATCCAGAGCGATCAAATGTCAGGCTGTCTCGAGGCCGTTCTGGGTACGCAGACAAAGCCGGAAGAAGCGATCCTGTTTTCATCTTCCTATGGAATGCTCGTCGCGCTGGTCCAGCTTCTTGTAATTTTTATCTTCGGGTCGCTTGCCTTCAAGGCAGATCTTTCCAATATCAATGTTTTTTCTACCCTTATTACTTTTATGCTTTCTGTTATGGTTTTTACCGGTTTCGGCATACTCTCCGCCGCTTTCATCGTGGTGAACAAAAAGGGAGATCCGCTGGGCTGGTTGATCATGACACTCAATTTTGTATTCGGCGGAGCTTTTTTTCCCATCGAACAGATGCCTTCATGGATGCAAAATATCGCTTCTTTCATTCCAGCAACCTATGCACTGGATTCTCTGCGCATGAGCATCATGAACGGTACCGGAATAGTGGCCTTGGCCCGGCCTCTTGGTATTTTGAGTCTGTGGGCGCTGTGTCTCCTTCCACTGAGCTTTACTCTGTTCAGGCGGTCGATCCGGCGGGCTAAAAAAGAAGGAACAATGGTTTTGTATTGAAACGTTCTCAGGATTTTTTTACAGCAGCCGGTTGATAGCCTCGCTTGTTTCCTTTCCATAGGTTGTTAATCGGGTGACGTGGTTTCCTTTCACGATTTGAATCAGTATGTGATCCGATTCTTTCTGCTCGCTCTTTATCCCGCGCCAGCCGAGATATGAATAGTATTTGTGGTCTTCCTCGTTTATCAAAATATGGACATCCCCTGTGTAGGGCAGGAGCTTATATTGCCTGGCCAATTCTGCATAACGTTTTTCAACCTGTTTGAACCGGAGATGCTCGATCTCGGCTTCCGTTCTCGGTGATATACTCGCGCGTTTTCCCTGTAATACGCCTTTAATTATTTTTGATGTTTTTCTGGGCTGCAGCGCCATGCCAAGCAGGAGAAGGCTCATGCGCTCCAGTTTGTATAATCGCCGGGAAAAGAAGATCCTGAATTTTCTGGTCTTTGAACGGGGAAATTCCGTATCGAGCAGTATGAGGGAATTGACAATAGCACCCGAGGCGACCAGTTGCCGGGCTATTTCATAGGCTATTATTCCACCGACACACTCACCGATAAGGTTGTAGGGTCCGTCAGGGTTTACCTTACGGATGTTCTGTATATATTCATCCGCGATCTCCGGGACGCTCTCATAGAATTCTGCCGGTCTGATAAGGCCCCGGGGCCGCAAACCATACACCGGATGCGATTCCCCCAAAAAGTGAACGAGGCTGCTCAAGTACCGGTATAAACCGTTTTCTTCCGCATAGATCCCCGCAATCAGGAAAACAGGCTGGGCGAGCCCGTTCACCCGCATTGGAAAGATAATATCGGATTCAAAAGCTGATTCATTTTTTGCCGGGACTTTTTTTCCGAGATGCGCGCGGATAAGACGGGCGCATCCCCGGACTGTCGGTTCGGAAAAGAAGGATCGAAGCGTGATCTCTATTCCAAACTCCCGGACAATACCCGCCGTCAGGCGGACCGCAAGGAGGGAATGGCCGCCGAGCGAGAAGAAGTCATCTTCGACGCCGATCTCGCCGTTAGTCATTGTCTCCGTCCATATCTTGTGGATAATCCGTTCCATTTCGTCGGCAGGCGGGATTTTTTCCTTGTCCCCGGTATAGCGGATTTCCGGCAGGGCTTTCCGGTCAACCTTGCCGCTCGGGGTCAGCGGTATTTTATCCAGAAAGGCATAGGCCTGGGGCAGCATGTAGACAGGCAGTCGTGTGAGCAGAAATGCTTCTATCTCTTTTTGAGTAGGGTTTTCAGCCTTGTTTCCCGGTACGAGGTAGGCAACCAGTCTGGTAACGCCTTGCGCAGAGGTATTGAGCATGCAGACAGCCTGCTTGATATCTTCCATATCGGAGAGGGCTGCCTCAATTTCTCCCAGTTCAATGCGGTGCCCGTTCAGCTTGATCTGGTTGTCCCCGCGTCCGGCATATTCAATATTTCCATCCTGCCGGTATCTTCCTTTGTCCCCGGTCAGATACATGAGTTGACCGGGGATCCAGAGGTGGGGGAGGAATGCGGCTTTTGTAAGCTCTGGGGCATCGCGGTAACCGAGCGCAAGTCCGGTACCGGCGATATAGATGTCGCCATAGATTCCCGGGGGTAACGGTTCTTTTTTCCCGTCCAGAATATAGATTTTGGTATTGGCTATTGGCTTTCCGAGGGGGATCGGAAATTCGCGTTTTGTCAGGCGGTAGGCGGTTGACCATATCGTGGTTTCCGTCGGGCCATACATATTCCAAAGGTTTTCGCACCGCTCGAGCAAGGGATCTATCAGTTCCGTCGGAAATGCCTCGCCGCCGCACAGAATGGTTTTCAGCGAACCGTTCCAGCCCGATTCCAAAAGCATTCGCCAGGTGGCGGGAGTCGCCTGCAGGAAGGTGACGGACATGTTTTCAATGATACGTATCAGTTCCATCGGATCAATAACCTTGTCCCGCGACGGCATGATGAGGGTAGCCCCGCATGTCAGCGGCAGATAAATCTCGAGCCCGGAAATATCGAAGGAAACGGGGGTGACGGAAAGAAGCCTGTCGCTTTCTGCTATGCCCGGGGTTTCCCTCATGGAAAAAAGGAAATTCGCAAGAGCCCGCTGGGGAATGACAACCCCTTTTGGCTTTCCGGTGGACCCTGAGGTATACAGGATGTAAGCCGGGGAATCGGGGGCGGCATGGACGGGGGTGACCTGTTCGGTCGACTCGTTTAAATGCTCCAGGATTATGCGCGGAGTTTTGTTTTCGCGTGAGAAGGTGTTTTCGAGCGAGGGTTCGGTGATCAGGACCGATGCGCGGGAATGGTCGAGCATATACATTTTTCGCGCTTCGGGGTATGAGGGATCAATCGGAACATACGCGGCGCCGGCGGCAAGGGTCGCCAAAAGGCTGACGATAAGCTTGGGTCCCCGATGAAGGTGGATACCGACAATATCCCCTTCCCGTACACCCCGTTCGGTCAGGTTTCGGGCTACAGTCGAGGCCATCGAGAAAAGTCTGGAATAGGTATAGCTTCCTTCTTCAAAAACAGCTGCGATATTGTCTCCATGCCTGGCGGCAGAATCCCATAGCATTTCGGCCACGTTTTTACCCCCCGGATAGGGGCGGTCCGTCATATTCCACTCATTCAGTATCATTGTGCGCCGCCTGCTGGTCATGAGCGGAAGCTCATCCACGCTCATGTCCGGATTGGACAGGGCCTCGCGCAGTATAAGAAAATACGCGTCGCACATCGCCTGGACACTCGCCTTGTCCAGGATGTCCTGGTTGAAAAAGAATTCTGCCTGTCCCGAAATATTCAAGTCAATGCTCAGGGAAAGGTCAAACTGGGACCCCTGGGGCTCGACGGGAAAACTTTCCACCGGATTGGTCTTTTCGAAGGGCATCTGCAGAGGGGCGTTGACCAGGTTGAACAGAACCTGCGCAAGGGGCAAATGGCTCGAGTCCCTGGTCGGATTCAAGTCGCTTACCAGTTTTTCGAAGGGATACATGCGGAATTCATAGGCATCGAGGAATATCTCCTTGATCCGTCCAAGGAGGGAAAGAAAGGTTTCCTCTCCCTTCAGCGGAATGCGGAGGACGAGGGTGTTCACAAAGGTTCCGATAAGATCCTCGAATTCCTTTCGGTCCCGGTTGGCGGTCGGAGTTCCGATAGGCAAATCCTTCAAACCCGTGTAGCGGTACAGCAGAATCGCGAAAGAGGTGAGTAGCACAATGTAGGGCGTGCTCTGACTGCTCTCCGCAAGAGCGTTGATTTGAGCTTTCTCATCACCGGAAAAAGGGTAACGCACGACACCCCCGTGGTTGCTGTTGACTGTCGGCCGTTTCCGGTCGAGAGGCAGCTCAAGGATAGGTAGCCCCGCAAGCGTTTCTTTCCAGTATTTTCCAGCCTGGAGCATTTGGCGGGACATGAGTGTTTTTACCTGCCAGGCGGAGTAATCCTGGTATTGTATTCGCAGCGGAGGGAGACCCGGTTCGCGTCCTGTAAGCCGGGCCATGTAGAATTCGGTTAAATCCCGCGAGATGACGCCCCATGACCACTGGTCCCCGATGACATGGTGCATGCTCAGGCTCAGGACATAGTCATCTACGCCAAGAACGATCAATGCGATCCGCAGCGCCGCGACGCTGAGATTGTAGGGCTCGGACGAATGTTCCTCAATTTTTCGCTGGGTTCTATCGGCTGTGCTTTCCGCGCCGAAACCCGAAAAATCGATATATTCAAGTTCTACTAAAGGATCGGGATGGATTACCTGAACCGGTTCCCCTTCATGCTCATGAAAGGTCGTCCGCAGCGATTCATGGCGGATCTGCAGGTCGCGAAATGCCAGATTCATTGTCTGGTAATCGAGTTTGCCCTGAATTGTGATGCTTACGTGCATGTTATAGGCTTGGCTTTCCGGCTCAAGGCGGTTCAGGAACCACAGTCGACTTTGGGAAAATGACAGAGGGGCTCGATTACTGTCTTCATTTGATAATCTGTGGCTTTGAACGGGTGTATCCTGATCTTCGTCCTCCGGGAGGGCATCCAGGTATTCGGCAAGAGCGGATATGGTTTGAAGACGGAATAAAATTCCCAGCGGGATTTGTTTGCGCATCACTCCCCGTATGCGGGCCATAACCTGCGCCGCGCTGAGCGAATGCCCCCCGATTGAAAAGAAATCATCTTCTATACCAAAGTCCTTTCTGTTGAGCACCTCGGCCCAAATATCCCAAAGACGCCGCTGGGTATCGTTCTCGGGTTCTTTGCGAATTTTTTTGTCGTCGGACCGCAGGGAAAGATCCTGCCTGCGCCGGAAATCTTCGGTTTCGGCAGGAGTGAATTTAAGGTATTCCGAAAGGGGTTTTTCCGGGGACGAAAGACCCATGCTGAAAATATTCGAAAAATGTCCGGCAAGGGACTCTACATCCTTTGTATCCCATAACTCGACTGGATAGCGGATGATAGCCTGGGCATCGTTTCCCTCCTGAAAAATTTCGAAACTGAGGTGCCAGGGCGCGCCCTGCTGCTCGAAATATTCCATTGAAAAATCGTTTTCGGGTAAATTCGGAATTTTAATCATCCCGAAATATGCGTCGGTCGCGAGTCCGTGTCCGGTTGTCCGGGGAAGGGCCGCTTCTTCTATCAAAAGGGAAAAGGGGTACATTTGATGTTTCTGGGCCTTTGCGATCTTTGTTTTTGAAATTTCCAGCAAGTCCGAGAAAGAGTGTGCGTGATTCATCGGCAGCCGGATAACGGCTAGATTCACAAAATGACCGACGGTGCGGCGGTCAATCGGGGAAGCGCGGCCAAGCAGAGGGATGACAAGACTGATGTCGTTCTGGTTAGTGTACCGGTTCAGCAGGAGTGCGAAAACGGTTAATGAATATTCGAACACCGTTGATTTTAACGGGAGCTCTTCAGGGAGGGGCAGGGGAAAGCTGTGGAAAAGACCTTTTCCTGAAAGTATTTTGGGAACAGGTTTTGAGCAGGGAATATTCCACAATGGGGAGAGAGACGCGAGTTCAGTCTTCCAGTAGTCCCTGTCGGCACTACCTTCTTCGGTCTTCGGATAGGCATTGTTATGTTCACAAAAACTCTTGTACAGGACGGGATTGTTTTCCTTGTTTTCATCGAAAGAATGCGTGGTATCCCGCAACATATGCAGGAAATCCCGGAAAAGAATGTGGAATGACCAGCCGTCCGCGATAATATGATGTACCTTGATAATGAGCAGCTGACCGCCAACGAAATCCTCCCAAAGGCTCACGCTGAACAGGGATTCTTTCAGATTTATTGCAGTATCCAGATATTGGCGGATAGCGATTCTACGGGCTTCGGGATCTTTCCACTGCAGGGGGTAGTATTCCAGTTCGCTCATTGCTTTTGTTTTCCAGATTGGTTCAGTACCCTCCTCGTCGATTCTTGCCGACAGGATCGGGTGAAGAC
>JAYVSC010000185.1:0-12781 GCA_043775705.1 Spirochaetales bacterium
CCACGGCCCTTTACGGAGAGGAGACAGTCCGTTCCGTTCTGCCTCTCGCGATCGAAAAGGCGAACTTCTTTTCCGAAACAATTCCCCTAGATTCAAAGAACACCGCGATCAAGACAGACATGAGTCCGGAGCGGCTGCATCAAATCGATATTCTGAATGCGATTCTCCTGAGACAGGATATTGATTCACCCCGCTATCCGGGACCCTTCAGGGCTCCCCTCCATTCGACGAGGAGAACTTCGCATTTCGGGGACCGGCGCGTCTACATTTATTCGAATAAAACAACAGTAACGAATGTGCACTACGGGATAGACTTCGGCGTCCCGAAAGGAACACCGGTATTTTCCTCGGGCGACGGCCTTGTCGTCTTCGCCGGGAAACGGATCTCGACCGGATTGACCGTCGTGATCGAGCATCTCCCCGGCGTCTACAGCCTCTACTATCATCTTGACGCGCTGCTTACCGCAAAGGGCGAGCCGGTGCGCGCAGGAACATTAATCGGCCGCTCGGGCAGCACGGGACTCTCGACCGGCCCTCACCTTCACTGGGAATTCCGCGTGAACGGCGAGGCCGTTTCCCCGGACTGGTTTGTCTCCCGAACTCTCTATTGATTTATCCCCTTAGTTTTCCACGCCCGCGAGCGGGATGCCCATGATAACCAGTTCATACCGCGACAGGCGGTTTTCGATCTGCATGGAATAGCGCAGACCGATATTGATCTGGAGCGGCACCTGCAGCGGATAAAAATGGAAAAGAAGTTCGGCCCCCGCCGAGCTCTGGTTCAGTCTTGAATCAAGGGTATAGAGATGATCATAAAACGCATCCGCGGTGATCAAATTGAAATACAAAAGGGAACCGATGGCGAAATCGGGATACAGCACCGGAATGACGTAGTCGACGGTACCCTTGACGGATTCAAGCCCCGCGAAAGCGGTATAGCCGCGCGAATAGGGAAGAGAGGCGATATCGTCGATTTCGCGCCGTTCCCATCCCCCGGTAAATGAAAAAGCATCCATCCTGAAAGGCCCGCCCAGCTGCACGGCCGCAATGGCGAAGGGATGATCCTTCAAATGTGAAGCAGTCGAGGATACCGGGTCTATCTCGTAGGAGGCGCTCAGGGTAAAGGCGTTATCGTTTTTGGTTACCGCAGCCGTTCCCCAGGATTTCAGCGGCAGTTGAGTCTCCCCTTTCCGGAGCCGGCCTCCCGCAGTCGCCCCGATGAGGGCATTCCATTTGACGGAACCCGTCGCGCCGCCGCCGAACGGGAATTCAAGCCCGATGTTTCCCGCGCTTTCGTTATAGGAGGCGCCGTTTATATCCCGCACTATGGTAGCCGCCTGGACGAGTATATCCGGCTTGAAGCCCCGATACCGGTTTTCATAATCGAAACCGAGAGCGCTGTTCACCCAGTCGTAGCCCAGGGTAAACGCCTGCGTCGCGTCGCTGGCGATATTGTCGATGTTCACAAAGGCCTCAGCCCCCACGCCCGACGGGCCGCCGGGCAGGATGCCCCAGGAGTCGACGCGGTTGCCCTTCAGGAAAAAGGAATAATCCTTCGCCGGTGTCAGAGACAGCGGAATATTGGACGGCAAGGCCATTCCCTTCCCCGGCTCCGAATCGGCCGCGGCGGCAAAAAAATCTTCCCGGATTATCTTTACCTTGTCAAAGGGTATCCACTCGGCGCGGGGAACGGATGCGGAAGAAAGGGCGCTCCCCTTCCGGTCCGCATAGTCGACGAAAAAGAGTTCATCGCTTCCCGCGCGCATTTGCGGAAAATACGCGCCGATCGGACGCGTCATAACCTGATACCGGCTTCCATCGCCCTCGAGTGCCCAGACCTCGTCGATCCCTGAATAGTTCGATACATAGAAAATAGTTTCACCGGCTTGAACGGGATTCCGGATATTCTCGTATCCGGCGTCCAGCAGGACCGTTGTTTCACCTGTTTCGGGATTGAGCCGCTCCAGCCGTTTTCCCTGATTCCCCGCAGGAGTGAACACCCCGTTGGAAAGAAAAAGGATGGACTTTCCGTCGGACAAATATGAAAAGCTGCTCCATATCTCGCCCTTCGGCAGCGGTATCGTTTTCCGGATGACCCGGTCGGCAGTGGACATAAAAACGAGGGTGCCCGAACTGTCGGCATTCCATTCAAGCATCACTGCAATGGAACCGTCGGGGGAAAGGGAGGGATTGGTATAGCGGGAAGAAGACGCAAGAAACACTTTTTTTCCGCTTTCAAGATCGAGAAGGCTGATCCGGGTACGCGACGAGTCGAATTTAACATCGTCCTGAAGCTCGTCCCAGACAAGGTACTTCCCCCCTGAAGACAGCGAGTTCAACGCATAGGCGTCTACGAGGATTTTTTCCTTTCCGTCTTTAAGAGCGATAATTTGCGCGCCCTTTTCGTAATCCATGCGCGAGGCGGCGATAGAACCGTCGGCAAGAAGGGTCATCTGGCTGTATTCGGCATAGGCTGAAGGCGTTTGCGGAGTGAGCCGTATGACCGGGGTAATATCGAGGGCTGCTATCTGCGCTTTCCAAAAGGAGGTGTATTCGGCGCTCATTTCCCTGTACACCGCCTCGGCACTTTTCCCTGTGGCCTTTTTCATTGCGAGGTGCGGGCCCAGCGCAGGGACCGGAATAATTGAAGCCTTGGAAAAAAACGTTTCCGGAGCGTTTGTGTCATAATGGGAGCGGATATAGGCATACATAAGATACCCGAAGGTATACCAGTTCGGGATAAAATCGTTATAGGAACCAAGGAGAAGCTTGTTGTAGTTGAAAGTCTTCTCCTCAAGCATGAGAGCCTTGAACGGCGCCGAAAAGGAAGGATTTCGCCCTCTTCCGGTTTCCGTCAGGACAGTCTCCGTCATCACCGCATCCCCCTCAAACCACCACATCGGCACAATCGGTAAAAATGCATTTTCTCCGAACAGCAAATACAGGGCATGAACGGTATTCCGGTCTATCGCGTCAAACTGAAACATGTGCCGTCCTTCATGAATGGCAAGGTCGGTAAACCAGTCAGTCGGCATGCTGGTATCCGGCATTCCGTAATACACGCTTCGCCGGGGTCCGAAACTTACATAGCCGTTCGGAGCGATGGCATCGGGATTCAGGATAACCGGAAAGCGGAAATTCCGCGTCGGCGAGATAGTTTTCTGCTGCAGGGGATAGAGGTACTCGAGGACCGAGGACACATAGCGTCCCTTGTCTTCCATAAAATCGGGGAAAATCACCTCATAATGTGCAGAATTGATCGATTTCCAGTCATAAGTCCTTACATTCAGGGGAACTCCCTGCGCGGCGGCCCCCTGCATCAAAAAGAGCTGCATCAAAAGCGCTGCTGATATCATGCATATAAACCCGGACCTTCTCTTTCCGCTTTTCATCATAGGCTTCTCCTGTAGTAGGTAATACTCTGCTTTTAATTTTGTTATACCACATCCGCGCTCAAAAAGGCAGGGACTTTGTTGAATTTCAAAAAGAGCGGGATATACTGAATATTGTGATGAATACTGGAAAAAAAGTTACTGTCCTGCTCGCTGATGATAATCCCCTCGCCCGCACCGGTATACGAAAGGCTTTGGCCCCTATCGCGGGTATAGAAATAGTCGCCGAAGCGGCAGACGGGGAAGAAATTCTCCGTCTAAGTCAGGAAATATCCGCAGATGTCGCCCTGATCGGCCTTTTTATGCCCAAAATGGACGGGTTTGAGACAATTGAAATACTCTCCAAACGGATTCCCTGCATTGCGCTCACCGCAAGAGAGTCTCCGGAAGTACTTTTGCGCGCCATGCAGTGCGGGGCTACCTCGGTACTGATGCTGAACACCAGCGGTCTGATAATGGCCGACGCTCTGTTCAAGGCGGTGGAAGGCAAGCACTATTACGAAGAAACAGCCGTCCGCTATATGATGAGCAAAAAGCCTTCCCAAAACAGCCGTTTCACCTCGCTGACCCCGCAAGAAATGGATATCTTCAAACTTGTATCCCTGGGGCTCACCAATGACGAAATCTCGGAAAAACTGGGGCTGAACCGCAAGATTGTCAAGTTTCATGTCGACAACCTGCTCTCGAAAACCAAAACCAATGACCGTACCAAACTGGCTATCCTCTATTTAAACCATTCCTGAGAGGCCCTTCAGGGAAAGCATTGACGCAGATCCCCCTTTTCAGCTATATTGTCTGGATACTGACGGTCGGACCGAGAGGAGGTGATTTATTATGGCTCACATCGTTATTGACGATTCAGAAAACCTCGAAAAAGCAATCAAGCGCTTCAAACGCATGGTTGAAAAAGAAGGGATTATTCGCGAATGGAAAAAACGCGAATATTATGAGAAGCCTTCCACCATCCTTAACCGGAAAAACAAGGCACTCCGACGGAAACTCATGAAGAAGACCCGCAAAACCAGCGATCACAAAACCATCTAGGTTTCTGCTTCATGAATGTACAAAAACCAGATTCACTTTCCAGGGTTGGAAAACCGGGAACGGATGGATCTGGTTTTTTTTTACCCTGTTATCAAGTTGACCTTTTAGCCAAACCCTTCTATTATTAACGAACCTATGGGATATGCAACAAGCCAGCAATTAACGCGTTATTACGAGTTATATCAAAATATTGACGTCACATTCACCAAAGAAGTAATCAAAGCGACAGGTTTGATCGCCCAACAGGTATATATCAAAGCTCTCGGCGGACAGTGGCCCTGCGTTATCAATTCAACCTCCCTTTCGGGCGCGAAAATCATCGCCGGCATCAAAAGCGGAATTTATGAAAAAATCCAGCAGGGCAACACCTCTGTAAGTCTCCGTTTTTCCTTTATCGAGCCCGACAAATCCGAGCCCCTCACCTTTTTCGTCGCGGCGAAAGTTCTGGGCGTAAACCAGTATGCCGGTTCCCCGGAACTCGTCATCATCAGCCTGAGCTATACCCAGCGGGCACCGGATAACCTTATTGAAAAACTGGGTGCCCTTCTCGAAGCAAATATCAATTCCTCAAAGAGACGAGAAGAACGTATTATGATAACGCCCGAATCCATGCGCAAGCTCGGCATTCTGCAAAAGGAAACGATTGTATTTATCCAGGGCGTTCCCCGGCGCTGTATTCTGCGGGATTTGTCCTTTTCCGGCGCAAAAGTGATTATGGTCGGCCTTGCTCAGTTCCTCAAGGACAAAGAAGTCGTTGTGCGAATCGATATCGACGACCCCCGGATGGCGCTCGGCATCAAGGGAAAAATCGTGCGCACCGAGGATGTCGAGGGGCGAAAGGATCTTGTCGCCCTCGCGATCCAATACCATGAAGGCGAAATTTCGATGGCATACAAAATGCACATCAACAACTACCTGAGCCAGCTGCGGAAAACCTCTACCGGAGAAAATTCCAAAACAGAGGCCGCTCCGGAAACCAAAGCCGCACCGGGCGCCAAGGCAGCAACGGCCGCACCCGTCATCGAAGACACAATCGACGAAGTCGAAACATTGCTTGACGCAGAATAATTTTTTTTAGAGGTTCCCCATGTCCCATCCCCTTGATTCTCTTATTTTCATTACCGTGCCGGAAGAACACCATCTCTCGACGGAGATTGCGGTTTTCGATCCATCCATCCCCCTGCCGGTACAGCTGACAGGAAACAGCGCGGATTTCCAGGCGTCGGAACTGTCATGGGAAATGATCCTTGCCGGCATCCTTACCGTACTGGCATATGATACCGATAATTCCCAGCTCGACTATTACCGTTCAATCCTTCTCTCCATCCGCCCCGGAATCCGCGAGGAAATGACGGAAGCCGCCATACTCAAAATCAGGAACGGCGACTTCGAGCTTGCCGAGGAAATATTTCTCGCCCTCCGCGGCCTCGACCCGGAGGACCGTGTTACCACGCTGAACCTCGCCCTTTTAATGGACGAGAGAGCCGACAACATGAGAAGATCGGGACTCGACGACGATGCCGATGCCTTTGACGCGAGCGCCTTCGAGTATTACCGGGTCGCCATGACGGCGGAACCCGCGATGCCCGAGGCCTTTTTCAATGCCGGCTTTTTTTATCTGAAGCAGAAAAACTACCGCAAGGGCCGGGGTGCCCTCGAAACCTACCTGAAGCTCGAAACGTCGGAAACCGAAACGGCAAAAACCCGGAAAGAAAAAGCGCGCGAAATCGTGAACGAAATTTCGTCACGGGACCTCGATGACGATCTTTTCAAGCAGGCCTTCGATTTCATCAACCTGGGGCAGGAAGAAAAAGCCCTCGAACTTATCAGACTGTTCATTGAAACCCATCCCAAGGTATGGAACGCATGGTTTTTGCTCGGCTGGGCTCTGCGCCGCCTGAACCGCTGGGAAGACGCGAAAGGCGCCTTTGTACAGGCCCTCGAATTCGGAAAACAACCGAATTCGGGAATAGAAGCGGGCTATTCGGATATCTGCAACGAACTGGCAATCTGTCTCATGGAACTCGGGGAACTCTCCCAAAGCCGCGCCTGGCTGATTTCGGCCCTCGAAGAGGAAACCGAAAATACCAAGGTTATTGCGAATCTGGGAATGCTCGCGTTGAAACAGGGAAACAAGGCGGAAGCGGCGGGCTTTTTCAGGACGGTCCTCGAGATTGATCCCAAGGACCAGATATCCAAAGAAATGCTCGCACAGCTTGAAAATACGAATTGATTTGTAAAACGGGTTTTCTACGGCAGCAGTTTGGCGAGGGACTCTTCCGTCAGACTGTCGCCCTCTTTTATAGAGGCACGGGTAAACCAGAGCTGGGGCACTTCAAGCGCATAGCGGAGTGAACGAACGCTCGATATCGTCTCGAGACTGAAAGCGCTCATATCGTAAATTTCACGGATGGTTCCCTTCGAATCAAGAAACGCGATCGAAAGCGGATGCGGAGTATTTTTCATCCAGAAATTCATTCTCTGGTCGGCGGTATAAATAAAAATCATCGCAGTCCCGTCCGGTATTTCCTTCCGCTCCATATACCCTTTTTCCTGCTCTGCGGGGGTACGTGCAATCTCGGTCGAAAGCGGAATGGTAAGCCCGTCAGCGGTCCGAATTTCAAGTTTTTCGGTCTTCAGCACCTGTGTTCCGGTGCACGAAACCAACGCTGCGCAAAAAACACACCCGATAAAAAAGACACCAAATATTCCATTTTTAGAATTCACTTACAAAATTCTCCCGCATCATATCGGTTATTGCCTTGTCGGCGCCGCTCGCATCGAGCAGTTTGGAAAAAGTCGGAGTATCCACATATTTCACGGTCAGCGGACGCTCGAGGGACAGTGTCACCTTGTCGTCTGCCCATACCGCCTTGTGGGGATCGAGAAACACAGGCTCGCCGTATTTGAGAACCAGACTCGAATAAATGGAATAGTAATCGATTTTGTCGGGGTCAAGATTGAAAATCATGATATAGAGCTTTTCTTCATAAAACTGGAACCACGAGCGCCTGATAAACGAATAGCCGACCGTTTCGATAAGGCTCCGGTTCAAGGTCGGCAGCAGCGACACATCCCGCTCTCCCCGGTACCCGTAGAGACTGTCGGCAAGGAGCTGTTCCTTCACCGCATCCAATGTCATTCCAAGGCTGATCGTCCGGTACGCACCCGGGACAGAAGGGGCACCACTGTCATTGCCTGTTACTGCTGCAGTTGTCCCCCCCGGGACGGCAGCCGAAGCGGTCACTGAAGGCTTGGCAGCCGTGGTTTTCGGGGAAACCGCCGTGTTTTGCGCCCAAAGGACAGGCATTGAGAGGAACAGGGTAACACAGACAACTGGAAAGAGTGACGTGCGGAAGACTATCATACTCTGATTTTCGGTATATGGGGCATTGAACTGTAGCGGAGAGTCAGGTTTACCATGATGAAGTGGCGTTCTGTGTCCTTGATTCATTCCGGGCCTTTTCCATCTCGAGCATTTTTTTCCGGTACGCGGACTGTTTGTTCAGCTCGACCATATCGGTCACCGTTATCCGGTCGTCCACCAGCTTGATGATGGGTTCATGCAGAAACTCGGTGACGATGCGGTTTGAGCTTTCCTTGGGGAGGGCGCACATATTCGCCAGTTCGGTCGGGCCGAAATCAAAGGTGTAGGCCTTTGCAGCCTGGAAGGGAATTTTGAGTTTTTCAAGCTGAATGACGAGCATGTCGTACATTCTGCCGATCGGGTCATTGATGAGGGTATTCGCAAGCTGTTTGTAGAGGAGCCATATGCGGTCGGCCAAGGTGGTGGTCAATCGGGCGATCAGCTGGGGCTGGGTCGAAACCATCTGGTTGAAGTTCTGCCGGTTTACCGCCAACAGCTGGGATCCCTCGAGGCCGATCGCGCTTGCGGACCGGGGTTTATTCTCGAGCAGGGCCATTTCGCCGAACATGTCGCCGGCCTTCAGAACCGCGAGCAGCACTTCGTTGTTGTCGACGATCTTGGTAATCTTTACCTGCCCCTTCTGGATGATATACAGTTCCGCGCCCGGCTGGCATTCGCAGAAAATCATCGACTCGACGGGATACACGCGCGCCATCTCGTCGGACTTCGGCTCGAGAAGGTTTGCGTTCGCGCTGATGCCCATGGACTTGATAGCCATAAAGCGCTCGCGCGCAACGGCCGCGTAGGGACCGTTCGGCGCATTCTTGAGATAGTGGTAGTAGGCATACAGGGCGAGGTTATACTTGGACTGTTTGGCGTAGTATTCGCCGATGTTGAACAGGTGGGTTATGTCGCTCTCGGCGTTCTTTTTCAGCGTGATTCGGGTCAGGGCTTCGTCGAGATAGCGCATCTTTTTCGTGAAGGAATAAATAATCTTCATCGCGACCGGGGTGTTTTTCTCGATCAGCTCGGGAAACTGGTCCCGTCTTACCGAAATGAGGGTAACGTCGGTCACGGCGATCGCGGTTTCAATCTGGCTGTGACCCGACATGCTCGAAACGACTCCGATAAAGTCTCCGGGACCGAGCACGTTTCCGCCCTCTTCCGCGACAACCTCCGTTTCCTTGGTTATCTGGACCTTGCCGCCCTGAATAATATAAAAACGGTCGGACTCGGCCTTGCCTTCGACGAGAATATATGAACCTTTTCTAAAATTGACAAACGCTAGTTGTAACAATTCGAACCACCCATAATCAGTATAGATTTGACTCTACACATTGTCAATTAAACTAATTCCGGAAGTCAAAACTCGCTGAAGGGAGATACGCCGTCATTTCTGAGCATATACTGCTTTTCCGCGGCATAAAAGAGGGAAGCCGCATTGGAGACATCGATTGAAGACTTATTGAACTCGCTGATAAAGGATTTCACGGTTTGTCCGCCCGCAAGCGTCCGGTTCATCTCGGAAAGAGGTACATAGGGTATGAGTTCCTGGAGACGGTACCAGGTGATCATCGCAATAACCATATCGGGGCGGATGGAGATCAAATCCTTCATTACGGACGGTTTTTCCTTCACCCAGTCACCCAGGTTTCCCGCAGGATCTTTTCCCGCTTCCGCGTTCTTGAGCCATTTTTGAAGAACCGTGTTGGAACGAAGCAGTTTTGTATGGTTTACGACTTTGGCGGAATACAAGCTCCAGTTCGTCGTAAATGAATTCATGAAAGTAACGGGATCCGCGACAAAGAGATCAACATTGAAGGTTTTCCATTTATTCTGGACATCGCCCCAGTTTTTCTCGAAGTCCCCCTCGGGAAAGGCGCCGGTATTGAGATCGCCGGACTCGAGAATCTCGACCAGGGTACCGGGTACCGAGGATTTTCCCGCATTGTCGGCTTTTCCGGCATTGGATTCCGTGGAAGTGCAAAAAACCTCGCCTTCCTTGCAGGCGACCAGGGCAGAACCGTTGAAGCTTGCGACCACGAATTGGGTGCCGCGGACGCCGAGCACCGAGGACGGGGTGCGGACCTGTACCGAAGACTTCATGCCCGCTAGCCGCTTGACCTTCAAGTCGACCGAACCGGCGATCAATTGGATTTCGTTGGCGGAGGTGCCCGAAAGCTGGTCCTGCCGGAGCAGAGCGGTGGAGCCGGCGATAATCTGCACGGAGCCGGTAAGTCCGGACGCCTTGTCAAAAGTGATCGAAACAAGACCGTCTTTCGAGGTTTTGATCAGGTCAAGGTTTTCGATCGGTGTGCCTATATCGACCTTGGAAACATTTGCGCCGTTTCGGGTAATAGAGATGCCGCCTTCGATATAATCAATTTTGCCCAGAACCTGGGCTTCTATTGAAGTGCACATACATGCCAAAAATACCATTCCCGCCAAAAAGGTCTTGTTCATTATGTTCTCCTTAATTTTATCAACGTTTCCAGTCACCGGCAAAAATCACCTCGCTTTCGAGAGTAAAACCGGTTTTTTCAAATACCTGTTTCTGCACTTCGGCGACAAGGGCCCGTATGTCCCGGGCGCTTGCCGAGCCTGCATTTATCACAATATTTCCATGCCAGGGAGCGACCTGCGCATCCCCGATCCTGAAACCTCTCAAACCCGCATCGTCAATGATTTTCCCCGACGGTTTCCCGAAATCATGATTATTCTTGAACATGCTTCCTGCCGATGGAAAACGGAAATGACCCTTTGCCTCGCGGTCCCGGATTTTCTCGTCCATTTCTTCCCGAATACGAGATCCGTTTCCTGAAACAAGGCAAAAAACAGCAGAAAGAATAATCCGTGTATTTTCACCCAAAAGCAGGGGATCCTTCCCCGTCCGGGTCTGAAACGGAGACTTTTTGTAGCCCCATTCCCCCGGATTACGGCGATATTCTTCGATTATACACCCTCTGTCCGAAAAATGCAGGATTTCCGCCCCAAAAAAAATATCCGAAATTGCTGTCTCGTAGCAGCGGGCATTCATGAACACCGCCCCGCCGACGCTTCCGGGAAGCCCGGCAAACCGTTCCATGCCGGAAAGATTTTCCTCGAGGCATTTCTCCGTCAGCGCTTTCATGGAAGCGCCTGCCCCCGCACGTATATAACACCCTGAAGGGATGTCTGCGTTACATCTTTCAATCTTATTTATTGATGCAAATGAAATGACTGCGCCTCTTATCCCCTCGTCCGCGACCAGAATATTCGAGCCCCCGCCGAAAATTGAAACGGGGACGGTCGAAGCGGTAAAAAAATCGATGAGGGCGCAGAGCTCCTCCGTAGTTGAGGGCGCGACAAAAAGGTCGGCAGGTCCGCCGATGCGGAAGGTGGTGTGGTCCCGCATTGGTTCGTCAAAACGGACGTTCAATGCAAGACCGGGGAAAAGTCTCGTTATATTGCTATTTTCCCATAATTTACGTACATTATTCATGTTAATAAAGTATATAGTAAAATATCTGAAAAATCGACTCCGAGGAGGACAGTATGCCGTTAGAGTTATACAACACATTGGGAAGAGAGCTCCAGGAATTCAAGCCGCTGGTACCGGGAGAGGCACTCTTTTACGGATGCGGTCCTACAGTCTATAACTACGCGCATATCGGAAACCTCCGCGCCTATGTATTCCAGGACACCATTGTCCGCGTCCTTCGCTTTCTCGGCTATGACGTCACCTATGTGATGAATGTGACCGATATCGGTCATCTTGTCGGGGACGACGACGAGGGCGAAGATAAAATGGTAAAAACCGCGCAGGAACGGGGCAAATCCGTCCTCGAAATCGCCCAGTTTTACACTGATGCCTTTTTCAAGGACACCGAACGCCTAAATATCGAAAAACCAACCATTATCTGCAAGGCAACCGACCATGTGCAGGAAATGATAACCCTGATAAAAAGACTCGAGGCTAACGGTCACACCTACATGGCGGGGGGAAACCTCTATTATGATATCTCGACCTTTCCCGAATACGGCCGCCTTGCCCGCTTGAATCTGGAAGAACTGAAGGCCGGAACGCGTACCGACATTGATTCAAACAAACGGAATCCCTACGATTTTGTGCTCTGGTTCACCAAGAGCAAGTTTGAAAACCAGGCCCTAACCTGGGATTCGCCCTGGGGAACCGGTTATCCAGGCTGGCATATCGAATGCTCGGCAATGAGCATGAAGTATCTCGGGGAACAGTTCGACATCCATGCCGGCGGCATTGACCATATCCAGATTCACCACACCAACGAAATCGCCCAGAGCGAGGGTGCGACCGGGAAAAAATGGGTTAATTACTGGCTGCATAACGAATTCCTCGTTATGGACAAGGGTAAAATGTCGAAATCAAGCGGAAGCTTCCTGACCCTCCAGTATGTCATTGACCAGGGATATGATCCCCTGGATTATCGTTTCTTCCTTCTCGGAGGGCATTACCGCAGCCAGCTCGCTTTTTCCCTGGAATCCATGGAAAGCGCCAAAAACGCGCGGAAAAACCTCGTGCAGCGGATAACGAAAATAATCGAAGCCGGCAAGGAAAGTTCCGCGAAAAAGGCAATGACGACCGACTCCCCTGCCCGTGCGTACCTGAACAGCTTTAAAGCCCATATAGAGCAGGACCTCAATACCCCGCGTGCCCTCTCCGAACTGCAGGGTCTTGTCAGAGACACGACCATCCTCCCCTCCGACGCGCTTGCACTTATTTCCGAGATGGACAAAGTGCTTGGTCTCGACCTCCTGGCCACCGCACATGCCGCTTCAGGAGGGAACGACAGCCGCATCGACGCCCTCGTCGAAGAGAGAACTCAGGCAAAAAAAGCAAAAAATTTCGCCCGCGCCGATGAAATCCGTAACCAATTGAAGGCCGAAGGAATTATACTGGAAGACAGCCCCTTGAAAACGACATGGAAGTGCGAAGTTTGCGGACCTCAGGTCAGTAGACCCG
>JAYVSC010000186.1:0-11539 GCA_043775705.1 Spirochaetales bacterium
GAGGAATATTATGGTGAGCGTCACAAGGAGAATCTGCAGCGCGATCTCGTTCGGTGTTTTTTTTCTTGAGGCGCCTTCGACCATCGCGATCATCTTGTCGAGAAAGCTTCCTCCCGCTTCTGCGGTAACTCGGATGACGAGAAAGTCGGACACCAGTGTCGTTCCCCCGGTGACCGCGCTTCTGTCCCCTCCCGACTCGCGGATGACCGGGGCGGATTCCCCGGTGATGGCGCTTTCGTCCACCGAAGCGGCACCCTCGATTACCTCTCCGTCCATGGGTATCTGTTCACCCGACTTTACCAGTACGATGTCTCCCTTTTTCAATTGACTGGACAGTACTTCGGTATAGTCATCGAGACTGGCCTCGGCTTTCATTTTTTTCGCCTGCACGTCCCGTCTTGCGCTTCGCAGGCTGGCAGCCTGGGCCCGGCCGCGTCCTTCCGCGATCGCTTCGGCGAAATTCGCGAACAATACGGTGAACCAGAGAATCGCCGAGATGGTCAGGATATAGACGGGCATTTCGTCCTTGATGCCGGCAAGGGACAGAACATACAGTGTGGTGGTTAACACCGCTCCGATATACACCACCAGCATGACGGGATTTTTGATCTGCACGCGCGGGGACAGCTTTATGAATGACTGTCGCAGCGCGTCGCCGAGTATTCTCATCTTATTGTTCTTTGTCTTCATTTTCATCACCTCGCTTTATAATGTGGTTACGTAATCCGCTATCGGGCCGAGGGCCAGTGCGGGTAAAAAACTGAGGGCGCCGATAATGAATATGACGGTAATAAGCAGGCCGACAAACAGGGCATTGCTGGTTGAAAGGGTTCCTTCGCTCGCGGCGATTGTTTTTTTGTTCGCTAGGTTACCCGCGAGAAAAACGGAGGCGACCATAGGGATGAAGCGGACAAGCAGCATGATGATTCCTCCCGTTACGTTCGTGAATACCGTGTTCGCGGCGAATCCGCCAAAGGCGCTTCCGTTGTTGTTTCCCATGGAGGAAAAGGCATACAGTATCTCGGAAAATCCGTGTGCCCCGCCGTTCGTCAGCCATGTCGGAGCCATGGGCATAACGACAGCTGCGGCGCTTCCAAGAAGCGTCAGGAGGGGCGGGGTGAGCACCATGAGGCATACCATCTTCATGTCAAACGGCTCGATCTTTTTCCCCAGGTATTCGGGCGTACGACCGACCATCAGGCCGGCGATGAATACGGTCAGAAGCACAAAGGCAAGCATTCCATAGAGTCCGCAGCCGACGCCCCCGAAAACGACTTCCCCGAGCTGCATCAGAAACATGGTCATCATGCCTCCCAACGGGGTGAGGCTGTCATGCATCGAGTTGACCGATCCATTGGAGGCCGCGGTCGTTGCAGTCGCCCATAATGCCGACGCACCGATTCCATGGATCGTTTCTTTTCCTTCCATGCTGCCCGTTCGCGTAACGCCCGAATACACCGGGCCGGCATACTGCTCGCTGACCGTGACCACCGCAAGCGACACCGCAAAAAGGATGAGCATTGCGCCGTACAGGGATCTACCCTGTCTGCCGTCCTTTACCGCTTTTCCGAACGAGACGCAAAGTCCCGCGGGAATAAGCAGTATGGACAGAACCTGCAGCAGATTGGAAAGCGGGGTAGGGTTCTCGAGCGGAAACGCGGAGTTTGCGCCGAAAAATCCCCCTCCGTTTGTGCCGAGCTGCTTGATCGCGATCTGGCTCGCGGCCGGTCCCACCGGTATCGTCTGGATCGCGCCGCTCTCAAGCGTGATGACGTCTTTATAAGGAAGGATTGTCTGCACCACGCCTTGCGAGACAAGCATAAGCGCAAGAAGGAGCGAGAGCGGGATCAGTATGTAGAGGGTCGATCTTGTCAAATCCACCCAGAAGTTTCCTATCGTGCTTTGCTTCTTGAGCATAAATCCCCGGATCAGGGCAAAGACGACCGCGATACCCGCGGCGGCGGATACGAAATTCTGCACGGTAAGTCCCAGGGCTTGAGTCAGATAGGATAAAGCGGATTCGCCTGAATATGCCTGCCAATTCGTATTGGTCACAAAACTCGCCGCGGTGTTGAACGCCAAATCCCAGTTGATTCCCTTCATGCCTTCAGGGTTCAACGGCAATGAGCCTTGCAGCATCATCAGGGCCAGAAGGAATGCAAAACCGATAACGCTGAAGGCAATCAGCGCAGATGAGTATTCCTTGGCCGTCATCTCCTCATTTTCACGAATCCCCATCAGCCTGTAGATTCCCCTTTCCATAGGCGCGACGACGCGGGAGAGAAAACCCCTTTGTCCGGTCATAACCCGGTACATGTAGATACCCAAAGGAATAGAAAGCCCTGCCAAAAGAGCTATGTATAAAATATCCTGCAATACGATAAGGCTCATAGTTTTTCTCCCTTGAACAGGATAAAAAACAAATAGACGATCAATGCCAAACCGATAAATCCCGAAACAATCAATACTATTTTCATTTTCTACCTCACTTGAGACTTTACGCATTCCCGGTTTAAATATAGCCGAGAAGCATATAAAGAGAGCGTGAAGCTTTTTTCAATGGTATAAAGATGTTGTGAAGAAAATAAGCTGAAGCTGTCGTATCAGCTCAGTCCGGAATCTTTCGGGCAAAAAAAACCCGCCTAAGTGAATAGGCGGGTTTTTAGCCAAGATGGAGAATCGAACTCCAGACCTGCACGTTACGAGCACATTTTCTTGACTAGAAATGTCGAATATAAGTGATTTTTACTCAAAATGGCTTGTTTTGTCAATTATCAGGCGTTATCAAGCGTACTCAAGGAAAATCAAACGGACTCATTGCACATTCTATTGCACACATTATTTATATAGTAATTGCTACAGTAGAATGGGCTTCAACGGCCTTTGGCCATTATCAGATATCCATCAGTTTTTCTATAATTATTTGACAAAAAAAAATGAAGAAACGATAATAAAATAACCAACGTAACCGAGCTTACACAACTATTTTAAATTAATGTACACGATGGTAAAGGTATAACATGAGTTCCGACGATGACGTGATTATTAAGGATTTAGTGGAACTATCGAAAACTATCATCTCCTATGAAACTGGGGATGTGATGATTTTGTCGGAAATTATTGATTCACTAGCTCTTCTGGAAGCTAAAATACTACCGAAAACCCCCCAATTCTATGTCTGCGAGTGTCTTACAACCCTCGCAAAAGATGAATTGAAGGAAGACGGAAAAGATTTTTTACAATTGCTTTCGCAGGGCATCGATTTTTTACGCGATCTAGAGGAAACTGAGGGCGATTTTCCTCCCTGGAAATTGCAAAAAATTGATACTTGGAGACAAAAAATAACGGATAAAGCATCCCTTCCACAGACCAAAGGCACTCTAATGTCAATAGTAAGTACACCTAATAAGAATGAACAGCAGATATTATTAGATAAAGACCAAATCAACCTGTTCATCAGTGATTGCGAGGAGCGTCTGGCCCGTGCACAGGAGATAATCCTATTTCTTGAAGAAGATCTCGAGAACCCAGAGTATATTAAGGAGCTATTCAGGATATTCCACACGATTAAAGGAGAGTCGGGCTTTCTCAAACTGGCCACACTTGGAACATTGACTCATAACGTTGAAAATCTGTTGGATCTTTTACGCTCCAAGCAACTTATAGCTAACGCGGAGTCTATAGACAGGTTACTTCAAGGCGTTGATCTTGCGGTTAGTTTGCTTAAGGCTCTCAAAACAGGTGCGGTTGTTGTACACAGCAAAGTGTCGATAGATGAGTATATCGATACCCTTACCCATTTTACCGGTTCAGTAAAACCAAGTCTAGGATCGATAATGGTAGCTCAAGGGACAATCACCGAGAGAGACTTAAGTGATATTATACATGAACAGGTAAATACCGGCTTTGAAAAAAAGTTCGGTCAAGTCGCAATCGATAAAAAAATAATTACTCAAGAAGAATTGACTCAAACGCTCGAGAGACAGATAGAACATAGGGATTGTGAACAGACTAGTGAAGTCGGGGATTTAAAGAACAAATTCGAGGATATCTCACAAGCAAACCGCGAAAAAGAACTCAACGATCCCCTGATAAAGGTAAAGACATCCAAGGTTAATTATCTGGTCGACATGATTGGCGAATTGCTCATTGCCCTAGGACAAGTCGAAGAAAACCTTCCGACACTTATGCCAGTCCGCAAGATTTCCAGAACACTGCAATATGCGGGCATGCAGCTGAGGACGGAAAGCGTTCATGTACTCTTCGGCTCAATGAAGCGAATCATCCGCGATACTGCCGCAAAAGTTGGTAAACCGGTGCGAATGGAATTTAACGGCAGTGAACTCGAAATCGACCGCACTCTCATCGAATCGCTGGAAGAACCATTGATGCATTTAGTTAGAAATTCCCTCGATCATGGAATTGAGGACGCAGAGAGCAGAATAAGTGCCGGGAAACCGGCGGAAGGGCTTGTGCGCCTTTCTGCCGAGCGCCGAGGGAATAATATAGTCATTAGCGTTTTCGACGATGGAGGGGGTCTGAACCGCGAAAATATTTTGAGAAAAGCAATCGAAAAACGCATAATCAAGGAAGAAGACGCGGAAGCAATGAGTGATTCGGCCGTATTCAACCTGATATTCGTCTCGGGCTTTTCTACAAAAAAACAAGTCGACTATGTCTCTGGTCGCGGCGTAGGCATGGATATCGTTAAAGCAGCGATCATGAAAGCAAAGGGCCATATTGAGATTGAAAGCCATCCTGGTCTTGGAACGACGTTTTTACTGTTTACTCCGCTCAGCACGGCCATCATCGATGGAATGACTATTCGAGTTGGTAAGAATATTTTTATCTTACCCATATCCGTCATCATTGAATCACTGAAGCTGAAGCCGGGGATGACGAGAGAACTCATTAAGGGCGTTGAGGTACTTCAATTACGCGGCGAAACCATTCCAATAATCCATCTTTCTAAAGTATTCGGTATTGAAAACGCGGGAAGTGGGGCTGTCGTAACAATAGTTGAAAATAATTTGAAAGAACATTTCGCTATCGCGAGCGACGAAATCATTGCAAAACGAGAGGTCGTGATAAAAAGTCTGGGAGCGAGATTCAGGGATCTTAAGGGAATAAGTTCCGGCACCGTGCTCGCGGGAGGAGCGATCGGATTAGTGCTTGATCTGGAGGAACTGATAAATCTAAGCACAGAAGATGTTCAAGAAACATTTATAGCAACGGGAAACCTGTCTTGAAAAACAACTTGAATACAAAGACGGTTTTTATTATTACAATGCTTCTCACACTGTTATGTCCCGCTATCCTATTTTTTTCGATACGAAAGTTTCCAGGAATTCCCGAAGGGTCATTGTTTTTCCTTTTAGGATTATTGATCCTTTTACTACAAATAGTTCAGTACTTACTCTTCAGACATTCGCAAAAAATGAGCCATACGAATGTTAATATTGTCACAAGTACGACCAAAGATCAGAAAATAACCGATTACCAGCAAGCAGAAAAACAAATCTGTCAACAGGATAAGGTTTCATTCTCGGATAACGAATTAAACACTATAGCCTTACGGGCAAACTTAATTCGACCTGTTTTTGACGAACTGTGCAATTCAATAACTGTGAGCCTCAGCTCGACGACGGAGCCGATATCTAATGAACTTCTTCGAATTAAAAGCACCGCAGCCTCGTTTCTGAACGAGATGAAGGAGTATGAAGGAGAGGTAAACGGTCATGCAACCCTGCTTCGAATCGAAACGGAAAGCAAGGGGTTCAAGTCGGATATGGACGCACTGTCGGAAATTGTTCGGCGAGCTTTTAATACACTCGAAAACCAGTTTACCCAATTAAAGACTGTTTCCAACAAGATAGCAGATGTTGCCAAAAATATCGCTACTGTTTCGGCAAATATTCATGTCCTATCGATAAACGCGTCAATCGAGGCAGCTCGCACCGGAGAGGCCGGAAAGGGATTCCGTGTTATCGCAAGTGAGGTTAAAACTCTTTCGGGTCAGACCGAAAGGCACTTGGGGGAGATTAACACGACGATGGATCAAACGCAGGATATTTTTCGCAAAATCGGCGAATGCCTCTCGGAAAACAAGTTAACAGTCGTAGAGCTAGTCGATAAGAAAAAAAATAGATTTGGCGATTTTGCATTAACATTAAACGAATACTTTGAGAAATTCGAGTCCCTGTATTCGGGAGTAGAAAAAGTTATCGGCTCCCTTTCAAAGGGTATGGATGTCATTTCACCCGTCATACAGCTCCACGAGATTACAAGCCAGGAAATTGGAAATCTCCGTTTGGTCGCCGATGATTTTACTGCTTTGCTCACGAAAGCCGGAAAAGCGGAGACACAGAAATCAGATATAGAGAAGCAGGCAAGGGAGATCGCGGCTGAAGTGCGAAAAAGAGTAACGACTGAAAGGGAGTTGCTCGCACTCAAGCGCGGTCTTGAAACAATGGTTAGCAATCTAGATTTTAATCTCGCCATTAATAACAGCGATATTGAGCTGTTTTAGGAAATACGTAACAAGGAGAGATCATGAGCATGAAAAAAATTATGATTGTGGACGATTCTGCGACTATCCGCAACATTCTTAAAAGTTCACTGATAACTGATTTTGAAGTCTGCGATGCCGAAGATGGGGTCAAGGCGTTGGCGGTAATCCCCACCAATGAACCAATTTCTCTTTTTCTTCTGGACGTAAACATGCCGAACATGGATGGGCTTGAGCTTCTAAAACAGATACGCGCACTCCCGGCTCACGCAAAAACGCCCGCGCTTATGCTGACCACCGAAACGAAGGAAGAATTTCGCGCCGAGGCAAAGAATTTCGGTGCGACGGGCTGGATCGTAAAGCCTTGCGAGGCAGACAAACTGCTCTCAGTCGTAAAAAAATTATTGGGCTGACGAACAGAAAGGATGGTAAAGAATGGAAATGACCAAAAGAAAGCTCTTGATCGGCGCGCGTTTCTTGAGTTTTATCGTCGATGAGGAAAGCTATTGCATCGAGATTCTTAAAATAAAGGAATTAATGGGCATGATACCGATTACACCATTACCGCGAACCCCCGAGTTTATCCGGGGAGTCATTAACCTGCGCGGGCTCATCATTCCCATTATAGACCTTCGTCTGAAATTCGGCCTTCCCTTCAAAGAATATACAAAACGGACGAGTATTATGGTGGTAGAAGTCAGCTATGAGGGCACTCAAATGTTCATGGGTCTTGTCGTGGATTCCCTGCAGGAAGTTATTAGCATTCCTGAGGATAAAATATCAAAGATACCGTACATCAATTCCAAGATTAAGGCAGAATATATTAAAAGCATCGCCGATACGCCCGATGGCATGAAAATCGTGCTTGACGTGCTTAAGGTCCTGAATGACGACGAACTTGAGGCCATTGGACAAGTCGCAAAACAAGAAAAAATCTCAGTATAGACAATAAGGAGTCGAACATGAAATCACAGAAACTTTCCCTATCACTCAAGTTTTTTTTAACGGTTGCTATTACCGGGGTTGTGCTTGTGGGCGCCACGACAACGGCATCTGCAATACTCAATATTCAATCGAGCAAGGACTTTGCTAAAGTCACGTTGGGTAATATATCTGCAGACAACGCAAAAATCGTAGCGAACTGGATACAGCAAAAGATAAAACAAATTCATAGCATAGCTACCACTCAGAGAATTATCAGTTTTGTCTTAACACCAAACACTATAAACGCCGGACCCGCTTCGGATTTTCTCAAGGATCAGGCAGAAGTATTTGGAGAATTCGACAATATACAAATAATCGACACTATTTCAGGCAAAGTAATTGCTGATGCACGGGATGGTGCTTCTGTAGGAACTGATTATTCCACGACAGCTGTCTGGGAACATCGTAACGATAAAACACCCTATATTGACCCGACTATCATACGGTCAAAATCCAATGATGCGTTCACCTTTACGATTTCCTACAAGATTGTAGATAAAAATGGTAAAATCATTGGACTTGCGGTGCTGTCAATCAATTGGATGAAGTTTGCCAATGAACAGTTCAAGCATATAAAAATCGCAGATACCGGATATCTCTATATCATTGACAAAACCGCACAAATAATCTTTCATCCGATTAATCAAGAAATAGTCATGGACGGCAAGGAACCATTGAGTTTTAACGTGATCGCCGCAGAAAAGAAGACATTATTTCAACGAGGCCTGTATACGGGAATATGGAAGTATTATGACTCAAGCCAAATCCCTGAAACCGGATGGCTGGTTATAGCATCGGTTTTTGAAAGCGAGATTCTTAAAGGTTCCCTCGACGCAATTTGGCTCAGCATGATTATCGCCCTGATTGTGTTAGCGATAGCAATTGTATTAAGTCTAATAATTGCAAGGGGTATAAGCAAGCCAATAATAAACATAGTTACGGATCTTTCCGAGAGCTCCTCGCAAATCGAGATGTCTAGTGGACAACTATCTCAATCCTCGCAGGAAATAGCCAACGGAGCGCAGGAACAGGCTTCGGGAATCGAAGAAACGTCATCGTCCATGGAAGAACTTTCTTCGATGGTTAAACAAAATTTGGCAAACACCCGGCAGGCAAGTATATTGTCCGAAAAGGCGACTGAAGCGAGCCAAAACGGATACGAGAAGATGACAAGTATGCTTACGGCGATGACCGGTATCTCCAAGTCGTCTGAGGACATTCGGAACGTAATTGACGTCATCGACGATATATCCTTCCAGACCAATATGCTCGCCCTTAATGCCGCTGTCGAGGCTGCGAGAGCGGGTGAAGCTGGAATGGGCTTTGCTGTCGTCGCCGACGAGGTCAAGAACTTGGCAAACCGTTCGTCGGAATCGGCCAAGGAAACATCCAGCATGATCAAGGAAACGCTCAGAAACGTCGAGACAGGCATGACTATTTCAAAGGAGCTGTCCGAGATTTTCAAAGAGATACTATCGAACTCGAAAAAGGTCATGGAGATGAACCGCGAAGTTGAAAGTGCGTCGACTCAACAGGATGAGGGTATAAGCCAGGTGAATAAGGCAATCGTACAGTTTGACACCGTTGTTCAAGCAAACGCATCGAGCTCGGAGGAAACGGCCAGCGCGGCAGAAGAAATGCAAGGTCAAACAGGAAGCCTAAACGAAATCGTTAATGAGCTCTATATGATCATCACAGGGTCTTCTTTTGACAATTCTTCAGGAGAAAAAAAAAGTGATGCTCGGAAGAAAAAAACAACCACACACCAGGGTGTTTTTATGGATAAAAGCCAGGCAAAAAAACCAAACCCTCGAATGATAGGGTCCGTACATTCTGAAAACGAATATTCGGGGGGAGCAAGCAATACACGGAAAAATATTTCTTCATCATCCATTGATAAAGAGCATACCATTTCATTCGAGGATGATGAGGAATTCAAGAACGAGGAATAAAACTAATTGGTAAATCTCAAACAAAGCCAGATCGCAGCGTTGGGCGATCTGGCATATCGAAAATTCGGTATTTTTATTGCGAAAGAGAAATATTCAAGTCTCGAAGTTAAACTTGAGAAACTTCTCAGAAACGAGAGACTTTCCGGACTTGAGGAATTATACAACAGCCTTCAGTCAGATAATCATCGGATAATCACCTCATTCATTCATGCGATAACCACAAATCATACATACTTTTGCCGAGAGTCTGAGCATTTCCAAAAACTAGCTACATTGATCGGGTCAAATCCATATAAGGAATGCAGGATATGGTGTGCCGCCTGCTCTACGGGTGAAGAGCCATATTCTATTACGATGACCTTACTTGAATCGGGAATACGGAATTTTAAGATTATCGCCTCGGACTTGAATATTAATGTCCTTCGAAAATGCAATTTGGGAATCTACCACCAAAACCGTTTAGAAGGGGTACCTCCAGCGATAATAAAGAAATATTTCACAAAGATTGACGATAACTCATATCGTATACACAAAGAGCTAAGACGTTATGTTTCACTCAAACATTTAAACCTGATGGATACATTTTCGTTTCCTGAACAGGTTGACTATATTTTCTGCCGAAACGTACTTATCTATTTTAACGAAGAATCACGGAACCGCGCGTTGGTAAATCTGGCCAAAAATCTCAAAATTGGTGGAAAGCTTTTTATCGGACACGCTGAAACACTGATAGTTCAACCGACCAATTTGATACGTATCGCAAATTCCGTCTACGAACGCATATAACCAAAGGAGTATTAAATCTGAAAAAAATAAAAGTTCTGATAATCGATGACTCGGCAATTGTACGCGACATACTTTCGAAACAATTGTCGGCTCACCCCATAATTGAGGTAGTCGGCACCGCGAATGATCCCTATGTCGCTCGGACTAAACTGGAAAAACTAGATGTTGACGTTATCACACTGGACATTGAAATGCCCCGTATGGACGGTCTCACTTTTCTCAAATATCTTATGAAATACAGGCCTATGCCTGTAATTATCGTAAGTTCAATCGCAACCCAGCAGAATCAAGCGGCATTGGAAGCTCTAGAACTGGGTGCGATCGATGTGGTTACAAAACCCGGAGGACCTTTTTCTGTTGAGGAGGTTGCAAGCGATTTATGCGAAAAAATAATTCAGGCCGCATCAATTCCACGCTCACGAATATTAACCGCATCGGAGAGAGTGATTACACTTCATGGAAAAAATAGCAGTAAACAAGATCGCGTAAAAACTCTTTCCCGAATTGCAACAACACACCAGCTTTTGGCGGTAGGAGCCTCGACGGGGGGTACTATTGCGTTGGAAGAACTTTTTACCCAATTTACCCCCGACTTCCCCCCCACGCTTGCGGTAATTCATATGCCAGCCCAGTTTACCGCATCATTTGCCCGGCGTCTTGACGATTTGTGCGCAGTACACATCAAGGAAGCGGCCGACGGCGAAATGATAATGCCTGCAACCGTGTATATCGCGCCAGGCGGGTTTCATATGCTCGTAGAAGTATCCGGCGCCGAGAGACTGATACGCATAAAAAATGGTCCTAAGGTTCAAAACCAACGACCAGCCGTAGATGTTTTGTTTGAGTCAGCCGCAAAAAATATTGGTAAGAATTGTATTGGAGTTATACTTACCGGCATGGGCCGTGATGGAGCAATGGGATTAAAAGCTATCAAAGATTCCGGTGGGTATACCCTCGCTCAGGACGAGGCATCCTGTATTGTCTTTGGCATGCCAAAGGAAGCGATCGATCTGGGTGGCGCATGCGAAGTTGCACCACTAAACGAAATTGCCTCGTGTATTATGAAACAGGTTAGGCTGTAAAAATGAGCATCCCTAAAGGTCGTTAGGAAAAAGTTTATTAGCTTCGTTTCCCGCCACCGTCTGGAAATGCCATCGGTATACCGGTGGGGTGCTGCTCTGGGGCAAAAAAATGAGTTTTTTCAAAAAATAAGTCATTACTCTGTAAGGACTTAAAGCCAAGATGGAGAATCGAACTCCAGACCTGCACGTTACGAGCACATTTTCTTGACTGAATATGTCGAATAAGG
>JAYVSC010000187.1:0-26702 GCA_043775705.1 Spirochaetales bacterium
AGGTTAACGGTAGGCGTTTTACTGGACTCGGTTGACAGTTATTTTAATCATCGGGCAATCATCGATCTTATAGATGCCGCCGAGGAACAAACCATCCATTTGGTTTTTTATCTGGGCGGTATTCTTGAAAAAAACAAGGCTGCAGGCAGCCTTTCTTTCACCTATACTCTTCCGGATCCGGAATTCCTCGATGCTCTCATTGTCTTTCCCCATTCAATTTCTCCATTCAGCCCCCAAAAAGCTGTTCAGGATATTTTTGACCTGTTCCCTTTAATACCTATCTATTCTTTTTTCGGGGAGATTCCTCTGTATTATAGCATTTGGGTGAATGAAACCCCTGCCCTTGAAAGCATGATCAAACACCTCGTTGAGGATCATTCCTACACCAAATTCGCCCTTCTTTGCGGCCCCGATTCTCCTGAAAGCATCTCCCATCAACGTCAAACGATTATTTCTGATGCATTACACAAGCATGGCCTTACAATTGACCCATCCTTTATTTTTTCCGGCAGTTTTTCAGAGCTAGACGGAAAAAAAACAGCCCGGAATATCCTGAAAGGCGATGGAGATTCCCCTGAAGTACTTATCTGCATGAATGATCAAATGGCTATCGGCGCCGTGAAAGAATTTCAAAATACAGGGATTTCAATACCGGAAGACATCGCCGTCGTCGGTTTTGATGACGTCGAGGAAAACAGTTCCCTTCCCTGTCCATTTACCACGATCAATTTTCCAATTTGGGAGATGATCTCGACAGTGATTGAACGAATCGTGTCAGATGCTTCCGGTGAAACCAAATATTCCAATGACAAAATTGAATATCCGGCCCAATTCATGCACAGAGAATCCTGCGGCTGTACTTCTTTTTTCGAGCAAAAAACCAAAACAGAGGAAACTTTTATCCCCCTTGAGCAGCCCAGATCCTCTCATGGTATTTTAAAGAGACAAGCCCTCCTGCGCAGATCACTTGAAGAAGTTATAGAAGATTGTATTATAACGAAAGAAACGGTCACTTTTACCGAATTCATTCAACAGGAAATAGAAAACCTATCCCGTTCAGGCAATCTGACGAATTCATTTATAGATACTTTTTCTACGCAATGGACAGTCACCCTTCTGCAGCATCAGGATTTTGACACCCAAGTCTTTATCAATGCCCTTTTTGTCGACGCTTTCCGCCTCCTGATTCAGATCAAAATGAAAGCCTTTCAACGAATTCATTCAAATGATTTGGGAAGCCTTTCCTTTTATCAAAGCTGCAATGCCCTTTTATCACAAAAAATCTCGATGGTTTCAGCCTTACAGGGAATAGGTTCAAACATCCCCCAGCTTGGTATAAACCGTTGTCTGATAGTGTTTATTTCACAGGAAAAACCCGATATGGGCGAACTGCGGCTTTCATACAAAGAAGGCGTTTTTACCGACATACCGGACGGAGGGTTTATTACTTTCCCGATAAAAACCCTAGTCGATACGGGAATAAATTCAATCCATACTCCACTCGCTATCCTTACTATTGCACACAACAATATCACCTATGGATATCTGGTTCTGTCCATTACGGACAAGCATTTTGCGCAGTTCAGCATGATTCAAGAGTTGATTTCCCAGATTATCGATTCAGCCATGACAAATAATCTCCTTTCTACCCACATACAAACATTAACAAAGAACAACAAGGATCTTTCCCGGCTTTCAGTCATTGATGAATTTACCGGTCTTTATAACCGCCGGGCACTGTACCTTACCGGCCGCAGCATGTATCAACTTTCTCTTGATAATGAAGAAACAAGTTGTTTTATATTCGTTGATATGGATGGTTTGAAAATAATCAACGATACCTTTGGACATCAGGAAGGTGATGCCGCGATTCTGGCCCTCTCCAATTCCCTGAGAAAGAGTTTTCGCGAAAAGGACCTGATAGTACGTTACGGCGGCGATGAATTTGTCATATTGATGGTAAATATCCAGGAAGCAGCCCTCCAAAAAGCACTCACCCGCATCACAATCGAAATAGACACATATAACGAGTTGAAACTACACGCCTGGGTCCTGTCCGCAAGCTGGGGCTATGTCTTCAACAACGATTTCACTCATGCAAAGTCCTTCGATTTAATCATTGAAGAAAGCGATGCGAAGCTTTATGAAGTAAAAAGACAAAAAAGAGCTCTTAAGCAGGAAAACGCAACTCTATAAAGTTTTTTCCATTTTTATTATACTGACCCTACAATGAAACCATTCTTCATCATTTTTTCCCTTTATATTGCCTTAATAAGCCTCTCGTCCTGTGCTCGTGAAATTCCGCCCCGAACCGAATTCGTCATAGGAACCGTGTGTTCAATCAATTTATATGATAAAGGAACCGATGCTGTTTATTCTGAAATTTTTTCTCGCCTGCGTGAACTTGAATCCATTCTTAGCGCAAACCGCGACGGAACAAATATTGCACATATAAACGAAGGGGCAGGAATTAAACCGATAAAAGCAAACCCTGAAACCATAGAAGTATTAAATGAAGCGCTTCTTTTCAGTAGCAAGTCAAACGGAGCCTTAGACCCCACTGTTGGCCCACTCGTAAAAGCCTGGAATATTGGAACTGATTATGCAGCAGTCCCCTCAAAGGACACATTGAAAAAAGCCCTTGCTTTGATTGACTACCGGAAGGTTATTGTTGACCCGAACGCGGGAACCGTTTTTTTGAAAGATAAAGGAATGAAACTTGATCTCGGAGCCGTAGCCAAAGGCTATGCCGCAGATGAAATTGTGAAAATCCTGGTAAAGCATAAAATCAATAAGGCAATAATCGACCTCGGCGGAAATGTCTTTGCCATGGGAGAAAAAACGGCAGGGAAAAACTGGACAATCGGCATCAGGGATCCTGAAACAAAAGACGGCGATTCAATTATGACTATTTCAGTCAAGAATAAATCTATTGTCACCTCAGGGGTATATGAGCGCTTCTTTATTCAGGACGGAGTACGATATCATCATATTCTTGATACTCAAACCGGTTTTCCGGTAAAAAACGATCTGCTTTCAGTCACTATTGTGTCGGATCGGTCTATCGACGGGGATGCGTTGTCTACTACGACTTTTTTACTTGGAACTGAACGCGGAATTCTGTTTGCGGAACAGATGAAAGGTATTGATGCAATCTTTATAAATCAAAAACACGAAATTCGCCTTACTACCGGATTACTCAACAGCATTAAAATACTGGATCCGTCCTACACCGTAATTAATTAAACCGCAAATTATACAATAACTACCGAGTTATCTGTATTCCCGAATGACGATGGCAGGTATTTATCTGAAGCCCAATCATTTTCCCAGCGGGAATCGTCCATAAGATACCTGAATTGATATTCATGGCTCTGTTCCAGCACAATAGTGATGGAAAAACGGCCTTCCTTGTTTTTTGTAAGCACATGCGCGTTTTTATCCCAGTTATTAAAATCACCGACCAAGGATATTTTCTTTACCCCCATGGTTGCTTCAATTGGAAGTTCAAAAGTTACCTTACAAGTCGTGCCATTTTTCGGATATGCCTTGTATAATGCCATTTTTGTCTCCTTGTAGCAATTCTTATACCTTTTGTTTATATTTAGGTTAGTTCATTTCGCTATCCAATGCAAGGGAGTTCAATTTATGAATACAACAAGGCATCTTTTTACCTCTGAATCTGTCGGGGAAGGGCATCCTGACAAACTCTGCGATCAAATATCTGACGCGATCCTCGATGCCTGTCTCCGGGACGATCCCTCAAGCCATGTTGCCTGCGAAACATTTGCCTCAACTGCCCTTGTCCTTGTAGGCGGCGAAATTACCACCAGCACCTATGTTGATGTTCAAACCGTTGTACGGGATATTGCCCGCGAAATCGGGTATACCGATTCCGCATTCGGACTGGACTGTAATTCAATGGCTGTCCTCGACATGATTCACGCACAATCACCGGATATCAATCAAGGTGTTATTGGTTCCGGTTTAAAGGAATACGAGGGGCAACAAGGAGCTGGAGACCAAGGAATGATGTTCGGCTTCGCCTGTACCGAAACCCCGGAACTGATGCCGGCACCCATTATGTTCGCTCATGCGCTCCTGCAGAAGGCAACGGATCTCCGAAAGAAAAAAATACTCGGATGGCTCCGTCCCGACGCGAAAAGCCAGGTAACAGTCGAATATGATGGACACAAACCGATCCGAATCGATACTATCGTCCTTTCCCACCAGCATGATCCGGATATTTCCTATAAATCCATCAAGGAAAGCATTATTGAAGAAATTATTAAACCGGTCCTTTCTCCGACCGGTCTGCTCGACAGCGATACAAAGTTTTTTATCAATCCCACTGGACGCTTCGTCATCGGTGGCCCTTTTGGGGACACTGGCCTCACCGGGCGTAAAATCATTGTTGATACCTACGGCGGAATGGGTAGGCACGGAGGAGGCGCTTTTTCCGGAAAGGATCCTTCCAAGGTTGACCGTTCGGCCGCCTATATGGCCCGCTATGTCGCAAAGAACATTGTGGCTGCAGGTCTAGCCGAACGGTGCGAAATCCAGCTTGCCTATGCGATCGGCGTTCCTTTCCCTGTATCAATCATGGTTGATACTTTCGGCACCGGTAAAGTAGATGAAACCTCGATTACCGATGCAGTCAAAACAGTTTTTGCCCTGTCACCGGCAGGAATTATTAAAACCCTCGATCTGTGCCGGCCAATCTATCAGGAAACCGCAGCATATGGACATTTCGGCCGCAATCAGTTCCCCTGGGAAAAAACGGATAAAGTAGAGGCTCTTAAAAAAGCCCTCCGGTAGGTTCTCTGGACAAATACTGTAAAACAAAAAAACCCGCCCGGATTCATTGCCGGACGGGTTTTTTCATTTCCAACCATTCAAGAATTATTTTCGTCTAAATTCTAGATTACAGCCTTCATCGCAGTCATGTATGAGCGAAGTACGGTTCCAATCTTCTCAACTTTATGAGTCCGGATTTCTTCATTTACATGACCCAGGTCCTTGTTCGAAACTGAGTTATCCTTTAAATTTAATCCCTTTCCGATAATGTCCGTATCGACCTTTTTCATAAAATCGGACAGCAGCGGGCGGCATGCATTATCGAAAAGATAACAGCCGTACTCTGCGGTATCGGAAATAACCTTGTTCATTTCGTACAGTTTTTTACGGCTGATCAGATTTGCGATAAGCGGTGTCTCGTGAAGGCTTTCGTAATAAGCCGATTCGGGCTTGATACCGGCATCAACCATAGTTTCAAAAGCAAGTTCTACGCCGGCCTTTACCATGGCAACCATCAAAATACCCTTATCAAAATACTCCTGCTCGGTAATTCCCTCGACCGTCGGAGCTGTCTTCTCAAAAGCAGTGTTTCCGGTCGCCTCGCGCCAGGCAAGCAGATTCTTGTCGTTATTATGCCAGTCAATCATCATAGTCTTCGAAAATTCACCGGAAATGATGTCATCCTGATGTTTTCTGTAGAGAGGCCCCATAATTTTCTTTAATTCCAGTGAAAGCGCATGAGCCTTTAGTTTGGCAGGATTCGACAAGCGATCCATCATCCCGGTAATACCGCCCCACTTGAGTGCCTCGGTTATCGTTTCCCAACCGAATTGGATAAACTTTGAAGCCCATGCCTTATCGATGCCCTTCTCAACCATCTTGTCAAAACAAAGAAGAGATCCTGCCTGAAGCATGCCGCAGAGGATGGTCTGCTCTCCCATAAGGTCGGACTTTACTTCCGCAACAAAGCTCGATTCCAAAACACCTGCCCGGCTTCCGCCCGTTCCTACCGCAAGAGCCTTTGCAATCGCCCAGCCCTTTTTATCCGGATCATTTTCTGGATGAACGGCGATCAAGGTCGGGATACCGAATCCACGAGTGTATTCCACGCGCACTTCAGAACCAGGGCCTTTCGGGGCCATCATAACTACCGTGATGTCTTTGCGTACCTGCATCCCTTCTTCGATAATATTGAAGCCATGGCTGTACCACAGGGCGGAATTTTTCTTCATCAACGGCATTACAGCGGTGATAACCGGGGTATGCTGTTTGTCCGGAGTAAGGTTGCCGACCACATCAGCCGAGGGAATAAGCTCATCATAGGTCCCGACCTTAAAGCCGTTTTCGCTCGCGTTCTTGAAACTTGCGCGTTTTTCGGCAATAGCTTCCTTGCGCAATGCATAACTTACATCGAGACCTGAATCCCGAAGGTTCAAACCCTGGTTCAAACCTTGCGCCCCGCAACCGATGATTACAATTTTTTTTCCCTTAAGCGCCGCGGTTCCGTCGGAAAATTCAGTGCGGTCCATAAACCTGCAGGTACCGAGCTGCATAAGGGCTTCACGCCACGATATAGAATTAAAATAGTTCATGATATCCTCCATTAGATACACCCTGTTATACACCTTTTACAGTAATGCGTAAATCAAAATATTTGCAGTAGACTATTGCATTTAAAGCATCAAACAAATACTCTTTCTTTCTATGGATTTTCACGAACTAGAAGCATTTCTTTCTCTGGCGGAAAATCTTCATTTTGCACATGCCGCAGCAAAAATTCACCTCAGCCCTTCAGCTTTAAGTCGTCTTTTGGGCCGACTCGAAGAAGAATTAGGTGTATCCTTATTTGAACGGGATACCAGACAAGTTACATTGACTGAGGAAGGAGAGGCTTTTTTGGAATTTTCCCGGGACTCTATACACCGAAGGGATGACCTGCGGCTTCGAATCAGCAAACGCGACGAAAGACTCCGGGGTATTCTGCGGGTATACGCTTCAGTCACCGCATGCTACTCAATTCTCCCGCCCTTCGTTGAAGCACTCAAAGCGGAACATCCTGAACTGCGGCTTTCCGTCGAAACAGGAGATCCTGCCGATGCCTCCGATGCAGTCCGGGAAGAAAGAGCTGAACTCTCTCTAGGAGCGCTCCCCCTGGAAGGATATAAAGATCTCGAATACTACTCTGTAAGAAAAACGCCCCTTGTTTTTATTTCTTCTTCAACAGGAGCCTACGGCTCTCTTGCTCTCATAAACGGAAATGAAGCCAGTCTGGAAAAAGTTCTTTCTACCGTACCGCTGATACTTCCCAAAGCCGGATTGGCACGTGACAGATTTGAAAAATGGGTTCGCCTTCATGGAGTAAAACCCCATATTGCAGCCGAGACAGCAGGAAATGAGGCTATCCTTGCCCTGGGACGCCTTGGTCTCGGCTTGGGCCTGGTACCGCGACTGGTACTGGAAAATGGACCCTTTGCAGAAGGATTAATACAATATCAAGCGGGAAAGGATTTTGGGGACTATGATATCGGCTTTATCCAAAAGCCCATAAATACCGGTTCGGAAACCACTCGCAAACTCAGGCTAGCTATTTCTGAATTAATACAAAGGACTTATCCGAAATGAACCACCAGGAAAATCAAATTCTCAGACTCAGTCTATTAAACTGTAATATCGAAAAAAGAGGAAATCCACTTATCAAAGAACTCTCCTGGTGTATGAAAACAGGTGAAGCATGGTTGATCACCGGACCAAACGGCGGCGGTAAAAGTGCTCTGGCCGCGGGATTGGCCGGTCAGCTGGATATTCTTCCCCAACCTGGTGGAAATTATTCAAACATCTTTGCAGAAACGATTTCTCTGGTTTCCTTTGAAACCGCCGCAGCGCTTATTGAAGAAGAACGAAAAAGGGATGACTCTGATTTTATCGAAGGAGGTATCGATCCAGGAAGAACCACCCGTTCCTTTATTGCAGAAATACTACCTTTTTCGGAAATTAATGGATCCCCAAATGGAAGGGATCTGGAAAATCACCAAGTCGTATTGCTTTGCGGGATTTCCTCTATCCTTGACCGCGGATTGAAATTTCTTTCAACCGGGGAAATCAAGCGGTGTCTGTTATGCAGAGCCCTGATTTCACAACCATCCCTTCTTATAATTGATGAACCCTATGAAGGCCTCGACAGCTCCTCACGGGCCGTTTTTTCAACACTTCTGGAAAAAATGGCCGGAGAAACGGCAAATGAAAAAACGTCTTGCCCTACAGCCCTTCTTTTATTGATGGATCGTTTTGAATGCATACCGAAAACAATTACCCATATACTTGAACTTTCACATCTTTCTGTTTCTTTTTCCGGATTACGTTCAGAATACGAAGCCCTTCTTCAACAAAGGGCAACTATTTGGAATTCCGGTATATTATCCCGAATATCAGAAATGCAGGAAATCCTACATTCGGCTAAAGACCTAAGAAAATTTACACTTTCCAAAACAGACAGAACCACGGAGCCCATCCTTGTTGAAATGAAAAACGTAACTGTTGAGTGGTCGGGAAAAAAGGTCCTTGATAATCTGTCACTGGTTCTCCGAAAAGGAGAGCACTTGCTGATCCGAGGTCCAAATGGCAGCGGAAAAACAACTCTTCTTGAACTGATAACCGGGGATAATCCGCAGGTTTTTAGAAACGAAGTATATCTTTTTGGATCAAGACGAGGCAGCGGTGAAACAATTTGGGAGCTGAAAGAAAAAATGGGAATAGTCTCCTACCGTCTTCACCTCGACTATAGATATTTCCCTGATCTGTCACTCGAAGAAATACTCGTATCCGGCCTACATGACACAATAGGGCTGTATCAGCAATGCGGGGATGAAGAATTCCGACTTGCGGTAAAATGGCTTCAGATGGCGGGTTTCGGCGGCAGAGAAAAAGAAAAGTTCGCCACTCTTTCCTACGGAGAGCAGAGGGCAATACTCATTGTCCGCGCTGCGATAAAATGCCCCCCGCTTCTCATCCTCGACGAACCATGTCACGGTCTCGATACCGATCACTGTTTAAAAATTCTTGATCTCCTCGAAGCCATTGCAGAAGGAGGAGGTTCAACCCTTCTCCATGTTACCCATGATCCGACTGAACAATTGTCCTGCGAAAAAAATATACTTGAGCTTTTTCCGGATCAAATTCCAATGTATAAAATTATATCTAATAAACTTATGCAAGAAACTGTTTAATATTATTCAGAAGGTCATCATACGTTTCAAAAGCAGGGGTTGTGGGATTTTGCTTTTTAATCATGTCAGGAGCGCAAAAAAGAGCTCCTGCATGGGCTTCTCTGATCATACCAAGATCATTATAAGAATCGCCGGCCGCAAAAACTGTTAAATTGATATTCCGCAGAGCTTCGACCGCCTTGCGTTTTCCTTCGCTTTGTCGAAGCGTATAACCCTTAATACATCCATTATCACTGACAATCAGGCTGTTGCAAAACAAAGTCGGGAAAGCAAGCTTTGCCATCAAGGGTTGGGCAAACTGCAAAAAGGTATCTGACAGAATGATTAACTGGGTGATTGATCGGAGAGTATCTGTAAACGCTTTAGCGCCTGGCAGCGGATCCATTCCACCAATCACTTTTTGTATATCATTGAGTTTAAGTCCGTTTCGATCCAGTATATCTATCCGGTATTTCATTAATTTATCATAATCAGGTTCATCACGTGTGGTTATCTTCAATTCATTGATTCCTGTCGCTTTTGCGAATTCAATCCATATTTCCGGAACCAATACTCCTTCAAGATCGAGACACACTACATGCATTTTTTTCTCCTGAAAAAAAGATAGCAGAAAAAATGCTTCTTCTCAAGACAGAAGAAAACACATGTAGATTTCCCTTTTGATTATTCCTGAACAAGCCCGGGGAGAAAACAATTCTCTTTTTTTACCCCGGGACTTTGTAATTATCCGAATACTTTGATTCTGCTTTCCAGTGGTGAAAATTCTTTTACGCCTGCGGGTACGGTAACTGAACCAAACGGCATTTCAGCCAATAGTTTCCACTTTTCCGGTAATTGCCAGTTTTTTTTCACTTCGGCTTCTACTAGAGGATCATAATGCTGCAGTGAAGCGCCCAGGCCCTCTGCTTCAAGAGCAGTCCACACCGCAAATTCGATCATTCCATTCGATTGGAGCGACCACACAGGAAATTTTTCTTTGTATAATGAATAGGCAGACATCAAACCTTCAACGACAGCCTGGTCCTCAAAAAATAATACTGTCCCATAACCTGCATCAAATGAACTGATTTTCTCATCAGTCGCTTTGAAGGCAGCTTCTGGTACAATCTTCCGAAGGGTTTCCCGGGTAATACTCCAGAATTTACTGCTCTCTTTTCCAAATAACACTACTGCGCGCCCGCTTTGAGAATTAAATGGGGATGGCACATGCTTTACGGCTGTTTCAACAATTTCTTTAATCCGTGCCTCTGTAACTACTTTTTCTTTTCCCAATGCATATACACTTCGTCTTTTTTCAATTGCCTCAAAAAATGTAAGTTTCATAAAATCCTCCATAAAATAAATACCTGTAGAAAATGTAATGCCGGGCTAACAAAAAGTCAACAAAAATCTTGGTTATAGACTATACTGGTAATATGTTTCAACCACTAACTCAAACAGCCTGTATTTTACTTTTCTCATTAAAAATTCTCTTTCCCGGAGAGTCTTTATATTTACCAGCTCATATTGTAACCGATGCGCTCTTTTCCTATCCCGGGTATACCCTGCAGTACAATGAAAGATTTGAGCAAGCTGATTGGGTCGCATATGAACTTACAAAAGAGGAAGTATATTCTACAGTTGCCAAGAGGACTGATAAATTTAAAAGCGATCCTAAAATTCCCACAGGCTCAGCGACTGATAAAGATTATCAAAAATCAGGTTATGATCGCGGACATCTGGCGCCCGCTGCTGATATGAAGTTTTCAGTTGAAGCAATGAATTCCTGTTTTTTATACAGCAATATGAGTCCGCAAAATCCTTCCTTTAACAGAGGTATTTGGTCTTCTCTGGAATCTATTGTCCGCTCCTGGGCGGTAGAAAACCAGGCCGTTTTCGTGGTAACAGGCCCTGTTCTGAATAAAAAAGAATATCCTTCTATCGGTCCAAACCAGGTTGCAGTGCCGGAATATTTTTTCAAGGTTATTTTAGACTATCGGGATCCAATTATAAAAGGAATTGCTTTTATCATTCCCAACGCTAAACCAAACCACTCTCTTATCTATTATGTATGTACAATAAATAAAGTTGAAGAAATCACCGGTATTGATTTTTTCCCTCGTCTTCCAGATTCCGAAGAAGAATATCTTGAATCAACCTCCGATCCGTTGCAATGGCCCTTCACCGAGTTCGACAGAGAATAATCCTTGACGCAGAACTAACTAACGTGCACAGTGACTCATCATGAATCAAATATTACTTCATCAATCAATTGAAACAGAAGCCCAGTATTCTTTTGCGCGTTCGGGTGGACCAGGCGGACAAAATGTTAATAAAGTTAATACAAAAGTATTTATTTCTATCCCTGTTGATAAACTACAGGGCCTCTCTGCTGTTGAAATGGAGCGCATTACGGCTAAGCTTTATAATCGTCTCAATAGCGAAGGCTTGTTAACAATTTCCGTAGAAGACGAGCGCTCCCAATTTAGAAACAGGGAAATAGCTCTTCAACGAATTGAGGCAATTATTGTCCATGCCAATTTTCAGGAAAAAAGACGCATTCCTACAAAACCTGGAAAATCGGCAATACTACGCAGGCTTGGTACAAAACAACTAAAATCCCGTACAAAAACAAATCGAAACAAACCCTCAACTGACGACTAATTCCAAAAAATGTTTCACGTGAAACAAAAATCCATCAAGTTATTCTGAATAAGGAATGTTTCACGTGAAACAAAAAAAGACCCATTAGAGGCCCCTCGGATAACCGAGAACCTCTAATGGGTCTTTAATATGTAAACGATCCTTTCTAAATCGTTTGCTTCATTTACTCTTCATCCCCAGCTTCATCCTTTTCAGACATATCGCTGTCATTTTTTAAGGTTTCATCTTCATTATCGATATCAGTATCAACCGGGCCTAAATCACTTGTCTCATCAGCGCTGGCATCATCACTTCCATCCAAGTCCAGCTCTCCTGCGATGGATATCAAACCATTCTCGGCATCGCTCAGCCGTTTTTCTGTATCGTCTTCCTGTGCTACTGTATCTATTCCGATCAGAGTATCAGTCCGGTCAATATTGAGAATCCGAACACCCTGTGCAGCCCGGCCCATCGTGCTGATGGTATTGGACTTCACTCGCAGCGTTTTTCCCTGACTTGTGATACAGACAACTTCATCTGTATCTTCTGCCGTAATCAAACCGACAATTTCACCGGTTTTTTCACTGATGGTATAAATCTTCTGTCCGCCTGTTCCGCGGCCGTGAGGAGTAAACTCGGAAAACTCGACGCGCTTTCCATAACCGTACTCGCTCATGACAAGCATCTTTGACGTATCATTGACACGAAGTGCACCAGCAAGTTCATCTCCGCTGGAAAGTCTCAAACCGATAACCCCGCGGGATGCACGTCCAAGCGGACGGATATCCTCTTCGGACATACGGAGAGCCTGACCCTGACGTGTAATAAGCATAATTTCGTCTTTTCCGTGAGTCAGAATCGCACTGATGAGCTTGTCGCCGTCATCGAGTTTGATAGCGATTATTCCCCTCGTTTTTGCATTCTGGAAATCACTGGTTTTTACCTTTTTAACAATACCCGCTGCGGTTACCATGAGAAGATATTCTGTATCGCTGAAATCTTTCAAAGCAACAACAGTGGTAATTTCTTCATCAGAAGAAACCGTTAAAAGGGACTTAATATGGGCGCCGCGGCTGGTACGGGCAGCTTCAGGAATTTCATGTACTTTCACCCAATACGCCTTGCCGGAGTTTGTAATGAAAACGACATGATCATGAGTAGATGCAGTAAAAAGCTGATTGAGAAAGTCATCCTCGACGAGCTTGGCACTGTTGGAACCCTTTCCGCCGCGATTTTGGCTCTTATAAGCGGATGTCGGAACTCGCTTGATATAACCCAGATTCGAGATAAGAATAACCATTACCTCTTTTTGAATGAGATCTTCAATGTTGATTTCTTCAACTTCATCAGACACAATGTCGGTACGTCGTTTATCTCCGAACCGCTCGGCCAGCTCCATTAATTCTTTACGGATAAGAAGAAGGATTTTTCCAGGATTTGCAAGCAGGTCTTTGAGATGCGTAATAAGAGACTCAAGCTCGGCCAATTCCTGCATGATTTTTTCGGTTTCAAGACTGGTCAGTCGTCCAAGCCGCATATCTACGATAGCTTGTGCCTGGGGATCAGAAAAGGTGAAGCGTTCGATAAGAGCATTCTTGGCCGCATCCACATTTCGGGCCTTCTTGATGATTGCGATTACTTCATCGATGTTTTCCAAGGCAATCACTAGACCGCGTAAAATATGAGCCCGTTCTTCAGCTTTTCGAAGATCAAACTGGGTTCTGCGGGTTACAACCTGAACCCGATGCTCGACATAATATTGAATCATTTGCTTGAGGTTCAGCGTTTCAGGCCGCCCCTTTACCAGAGCAAGATTTATTACGCCGAACGAAGACTGCAAGGCAGTATGAGAAAAAAGCTGATTGAGGACGATCTTTGCAAAGGCCCCGCGTTTAAGTTCGATGACAATGCGCATACCGTCACGATCAGATTCATCCCGAACTTCGGAAATTCCATCAATAACCTTATCGCGTACCAGTTCAGCAATTCGGGTAATCAATGATGCTTTATTTACCGTATAGGGTATCTCTGAAAAGATTATTGTTTCTTTGCCTTTTTTATCTACTTCGAGGGTAAAACGACCCCGAACGATAATTTTACCTCGGCCGGTCTTGAATGCCTGGCGAATACCCTTTCTTCCGAAAATAATACCCCCGGTCGGAAAATCAGGACCTTTCATATGCTTCATCAAGTCTTCAATTGTGCATTCCGGGTTATCAATGTATTCACCGATAGCTCCGGCAATTTCATTCAGATTGTGGGGCGGCAGATTGGTTGCCATACCAACAGCAATACCACTTGCGCCGTTTGCCAAAAGAAAAGGAAAAGCTCCGGGAAGCACGAGAGGTTCTTTCATCGAGTCATCATAGTTCGGCCCGAAATCAACTGTTTCTTTCTTTATATCTTCAATAGTAGCTTCGGCTATTTTAGAAAGACGGCTTTCTGTGTATCGCATCGCTGCAGGCGGATCTCCATCGACAGATCCAAAGTTTCCCTGGCCCTGTATAAGAGGATAGCGAAGGGAAAAATCCTGGGCAAGACGAACCAGGGCATCATAAATGGATTGGTCACCATGGGGGTGGAATTTACCCAGTACATCACCGACGATACGTCCGCACTTTTTGAATGGAGTATTCGAACGTATTCCCATTTCTTCCATTGAATATAAAATACGGCGGTGGACAGGTTTCAAACCATCCCGAACATCTGGGAGCGCGCGGCTGACAATGACGGACATGGCATAATTGAGATATGCCGTTTTTACTTCTTTATTTATCTCGATGGGTATTATCTTCCCCGCAGGCTGGTGTTCTTCTTGTTCACTCATTGAACATTAACTCCTGGTTTTCATACTTTTTCATGTTTCTATCAAATGTCAAGATTTGAAACATATTGCGCATTGTCTTCTATAAACTTGCGTCTGGGTTCTACATGTTCGCCCATCAGCGTTGTAAAAGTGCGGTCCGCTTCAACCGTATCGTCAAGAGTAACCCTCATCATCATCCGGGTTTCAGGATTCATTGTTGTTTCCCAAAGCTGATCCGGATTCATTTCACCCAGACCTTTGTATCGCTGGATATTGATCTTGTCAGGATTTTTATCGATGGTCTTCATAATCTTTTCTTTTTCGGTATCGTCATATGCATAGGCAATGTTCTTGTCCCAGGAAATTTTATACAAAGGAGGCATCGCAAGATATACATATCCCCCCTTAATCATGTCTACCATATATCGATAAAAAAAAGTCAAAAGAAGCGTGCGAATATGTGAACCGTCAACGTCGGCATCAGCCATTATTATTACTTTATGGTATCTCAGCTTTTCTACGTTGAAGTTCTCACCAATTCCCGCTCCAAGACTTGCGATGATGGGCTGCAGTTTTTCATTGCCGATCACTTTGTCAATTCGGGTTTTCTCGACGTTCAGCATTTTTCCCCACATGGAAAGAATTGCCTGAAAGCGCCGGTTCCGGCCCATCTTGGCTGAACCGCCTGCTGAGTCTCCCTCAACGATATAAATCTCGCATTTGCTTGCGTCTTTTTCTGAACAGTCCGCGAGCTTGCCGGGTAATCCGGTACTATCCATAACATTCTTGCGGCGAGTTGCATCCCTCGCTTGCCGTGCGGCTATTCGCGCCTTGGCTGCCAGAATGCTTTTTTCCAGAATAGCGTTAATGACATCCGGATTCTGCTCAAGGTATAAAGTGAGCTGGTCACTGACAAAACTATCAACAATACCCTTTACCTCGGTATTTCCGAGTTTTGTTTTAGTCTGGCCTTCAAACTGCGGTTCAGGCACTTTAATTGAAAGAACTGCCGTAAGTCCTTCGCGGACATCCTCTCCGGACAGAGTTTCTTCCAGTTTTTTGGCCATCTTGGAATTCTTGAGAAATTCATTCAGAACGCGGGTAAGCGCACTTTTAAAGCCCACTAGATGAGTTCCACCCTCGCGGGTATTGATGTCGTTTACAAAGCAGAACATGATTTCACTGAAGGTATCATTGTATTGAAGGGCAATTTCCACCACCACTTCATCCCGTTCCCCGGTGATATATACCGGTTCTTTATGAAGCACATTCTTGTTTTCATTCAAATAGGTAACGAAATGACGTATCCCGCCTTCAAAAGCAAAAACAAGCTCTTTCGGTGTTGTCAGTCTTTCATCGCGTAAAATTATAGAAATACCGCTATTTAGAAAGGCTAGTTCTCGAATACGGTTTGCGAGGACATCAAAGTTATAGGTTGTTGTTTCGGTGAAAATTGTCGGATCCGCACTCCACCTGATGGTTGTTCCCTGCTTGTCCGATTCTCCAAGTTTTTTTATGGATTCAACTGGAATGCCAATTTCAAATTTCTGATAATGCTCAAAACCATCGCGGCATACATAAGCTTCCATCCATGTAGAAAGGGCATTTACAACAGAAACACCAACACCATGAAGTCCGCCTGAAACCTTATATGAGCCTTTATCGAATTTTCCGCCGGCATGAAGGCGTGTCAAAACAAGTTCCAGCGCGCTGACGCCCTCTTCCGGATGAAGATCAACAGGTATACCGCGGCCATTGTCTTCAACGCGGACAATGTCATTTTTTTCAAGAACAACCAGAATGCGATCGCAATGACCTGCCATGGCCTCATCAATACAGTTGTCTATGACTTCATATACCAGATGGTAAAGTCCCTCCGGGCCGGTTGAGCCAATATACATACCTGGCCGTTTACGTACTGCCTCGAGTCCTTTCAGGACCGTAATGTTATTAGCTGAGTAGGAAGGCGAATTCATTATGTATCCTTATATAGTAGAAACGTGTAATTTTCACTATATCGTCATTGTCAAAAAAAGTAAAGAAGGGGTATAATGTCGCCCTATGGGTACTTGGGATTATAATATATTTTGGAAAGAAGCTCTTAATCAGTTCAAAAATGAATTGACTGAACAGGAATTCACCATGTGGTTTAACATGGAATATGAATCTTCAGGCGAATTGTCAATTATTGTCTTTGTACCCTCCGGATTTTACCGTGATCAGGTAAAGCAGCGGTATCAAAACAGGATAGAATCGAAACTGTATGAATTATCAGGTCAGCATTTATCCATTGTGTTTGAAATAAAGCAGCGGAAAAAAGATGAAAGTTCTTCTATTACTGAATTCAAATCCCCTGTTTCATCTAATGATGATAATACAAAACATACAAAAGTTCATGTTTCTCAATTAAAAGAACGAGAATTCCATCCTCAACTTCGACGAGATTATACCTTTGATCATTTTGTAATAGGTGAAAACAATTCATTTGCAGCAAATGCAGCGATCGCGATAGCCAAGAATCCAGGGACGGCCTATAACCCCTGCCTTATATATGGCGGCGTAGGTCTCGGAAAAACGCATCTTATGCAGGCAATCGGAGCCCTTTCCTGGCATGAAAAGGGGTGCAAAATTATTTATATCACGGCAGAAAATTTTACCAATGAATTTGTCGAATCGATTAAAAACAACCGCACCCAGGATTTCAAGAATAAATACCGTACTGCAGATATGCTCTTAATCGATGATATCCATTTCCTTCAAAAAAAGAATGAAACTCAGGAAGAACTGTTTCACACATTTAATTCACTCTATGACGCGAACAAACAGATAATATTTACCTGTGACCGTCCAGTATCCGAGTTGAAAAATCTATCAGAACGTCTGCGTTCACGTTTTGAAAGAGGACTGAATGTCGATCTCCAGCCCCCAAGCTATGAGACTCGCTGCGCCATATTGGCCAAAAAGATTGAAACCCGCGGTATAAATATACCTCCCGAGGTTATCAACCTTATTGCGAAAAATATTTCCTCAAATGTCCGGGATCTTGAAGCATCCCTTACCAAGCTGATTGCCTATGCAGAACTTACTAAAAAGCCTGTGACACTTGAATCTGCCCAGCAGCAGCTTCGGGATACTTTCGGGTCCCCAAAGCAGAATAATGTTACAATTGAAACTATTCAAAAAGTAGTGGCTGATTATTTTTCTCTTTCTTATACAGATTTAAAGGGAAAAAAAAGAACAAAGGCCGTTTCCTTTCCGCGTCAAATGGCCATGTTTATTGCCAGGGAAATTACCGAGTATTCCACCACAGAACTAGGAATGGAATTTGGTGGACGAGACCATACAACCGTTATGCATGGGTGTCAAAAAATTGAAGAACGTCTGAAAGCAGAACCTTCTCTTGAAACAACCATCCAAAAGCTCCATAAAATGATTAAGGATTACAATAGTTAATTGCATTTTATTTTCAAGGATAATATGCTACAATACTGTGCATAACGTGTGTACAAAAGTGAAGTCTGTGGATATGTGGATAATAGAGTCAGTATAATAGGCAAGTTGTTAAAGCTGTAATTCCTTACCTTAAATGGATTAATAAGGGTTATCAAGAAACCCACAGCCCCTATTATTATTACTATTATTATATATATATATTAATATAATTAGAAAGGAAGGAAAAAGATGAAATTTACCTTTGACCGTGATTCATTATTAAAAGAAATAGGAATTGCACAGGAAATTATTGCAACAAAAAATGCCATTTCTATACTTTCGAATGTTTTACTGGAAGCTGATAATGGTACCCTCACCATCAGAGCTACAGACATCAAAGTTAACTTTGAAACAAAAATTCCAGTTGAAATTATAGAACCCGGATCAACAACAATATTTTGCGATAAATTTATGAGTATCATTTCATCACTTCCTCAAGGAGAAATAGAGTTTGAACAAAATGATATAAAAATATTTATTCGTCCTGCGACAAAAAAAGCAAAGTTTCAACTTAAAAGCATCACTAGCGATAAATTTCCAGAATTTACTTCTCCCACCAATTTATCATTTTTTGACATACCTGTAAAAGAATTCAAAGAAATGATCAATCAAACTGTTTTTTCAGTTTCTGACGATGAAACGAGATATTTCATGAATGGTGTTTTCATGGAAAAAAAAGAGGACAAGCTTCAATTAATTGCAACAGATGGAAGAAGACTGGCCTATATATCAAAGACTTTTGGAATTTCTTTACCGGATTTCAAAGGTATAATTATTCCACCCAAAATTTTAACTATTATTAATCGCAGAGGATATGATGAAGGTCCCATATCAATAGCAGTCGGCGAGAAAAATATATTTTTTCGATTTGGAAATTATGAATTTTCTTCTGTTCTCATTGAGGGTCAGTTTCCAAACTATAACAGAGTAATTCCTGAAAGCCAAAGCTCCTTTTTTGAAGTGAATACCAAAGAATTGATGGAAGCTTTAAAACGAGTTTCTTTGCTTGTTGAACAAAAATCAAGACGTATTTTTTTATCAGTTGCTCCTGGTACTTTGACAATCAGTTCTCAGGAAACAGAAATTGGAACGGCAAAAGAAGAAATTCCCTGTATGTATAGTGGTTCAGAAATTACCTTTGCGTTGAATTATCTCTATCTGGAAGAACCGATAAAGGTTATAGGATCTGAACGCATAAAAATAGAGTTTACTGAAGCCATGAAAGCCATTACCTTAAAGGCAGAACCAGAAAAGGATTTTTTCCATATCGTAATGCCCATGCAGATGGAATAAGATACTAGAAGTGCCTTTTCTTTCCGTTTCATTCACAAATTTTCGGAATATTCAAAATACCACGATAGATCTCCTTTCCAAGGAGGTCTATTTTGTTGGTGATAACGGTCAGGGAAAAAGTAATATACTTGAATCCCTATATATGGCTTCCTACGGAGCCTCGTTTCGAACGAGAAATGAAAGCGAAATTGCCCTGGAAGGTGAAAAAGAATACAGTGTCCGCGCAATTTTTCGTGATTATAAGGAACATACGAACAGCATCAATTTGCAATATCGTGACGGAAAAAAGAAAATAGAAAAAAACGCCAAACAAATTTTTGACCGCAAAGAATTGATCGATACGATACCATGCGTGCTGTTCAGCCATGACGATCTGGATTTTGCGACAGGAAGTCCGGAGCGCAAGAGGTTTTTTATTGATCAGTCTCTATCAATGTATGACAGTTCTTATATTGATGTAATGAGAAAATATAAAAAGGTATTACAAACCCGCAATGCTGTTTTGAAAGACAAAAAGCACAGTCTGCTTGATGTGCTGGACGCCCAGCTGGCGGAATGCGGATTGGAAGTAATACGCAGACGGACAACAACAATACGTGACTTTAACCGTGTATTTGCACGTCTTTATAATGAGGTAAGCTGTATTGATAATGTGAGTATTGACTATTCTGCTTCCTGGAAATCTGATTCGCTGGATAAAGTTATGATACATCTTGTAGAAAAAAGGGAATATGATTTGATGATGGGAACCAGTATGTCGGGACCGCACCGTGACCGTATCAGATTTCTCCGGAACAGTTCTCTTTTTGTACCGACAGCCTCAACCGGGCAAAAAAGGCTTTTATCCCTCCTTCTCAGAACCGCTCAGGCTTGTTTTTATACAGAGGTAACCGGAAGGCTACCTGTCTTGCTGATGGATGATGTGATGCTTGAGCTCGATCCCGATAAAAGGCAGCGATTTACCAGCGTCCTTCCGGAGTATGATCAGCTTTTTTGCACTTTTTTACCCGGTGAGCCCTATGAAAGATATAAGAAAACAACAACCAGGGTGTATCACATATCCGGAGGTGCATGGAATGAGCAATGAGGTTAAAAAGGTTTCGGACTTGATATCTTCCCTTTTCAATAATCTCAGTACACCGGAAATGCAGCAGGCGAATTCATTCGTAAAAAGCTGGAAGGAAATAGTAGGGGAAAAAATTGCCGCTCACAGCACGGTGATCGATGTTGACCGGGGAACGGTAATCATTGAGGTTGATCATCCCGGATGGAGCCAGCAGATTCTTTTCAAGAAAAAACAAATTGTATGGGGGCTTTCCCGAAGTTATCCTGAGCTTAAGATCACAAATGTCATTATGCGGGTTGTGACCGAATGCAAGACCCCTTACATCAAGCAAAATGAATCTGTTGGAGCGGGGGTTACAAGAGTTGAGGATGCTGTATGTGAAAGCGAATTCCCCATGGAAATGAATGAAGAATTGAAAACCGTCCTGGAAAGACTGAAAAAAAGCATTAAAAAGGGAAAGTCCGTAACGTAAACCCTATTTCTGTGTCTTGACCTCAAATAATGATAAATGTATACTACGTTGCCTATTGTATCGATAAATTATGAACATTTGAACCGGTCTTTCTTAAGTCAGGGTTCTTACAAATAAAGGAGTCTACAGTTCCATGAAACGGACATATCAGCCCAGTAAAGTAAAACGCAACCGGCGATTCGGTTTTCGCGCACGCATGGCAACCCGCGGCGGTCGTCTTGTTCTGAAACGCAGAAGAGCAAAAGGCCGAAAAAAGCTTTCTGCCTCTGACGAGAAGAAGCCATATTAGTCAGTAGAGAGCAATGAAACGCTCAGGGTTTTCTAATAAGGAACGCCTTAAGCGTTCCGGCGAGATTCAGACTGTTTTCCGAAAGGGAAAAAAATATAGCTGCGACGGAGCAAAATTGTTTGTTCTGGCTAACGGGATGGAGCGGAAAAGGATTGTTTTTACATTTCCGCGTGGATACGGTACAGCCGTTGAGCGAAATTATTCCAGGCGCTTAAGCCGGGAATCATACCGATTAATTAAGCAGCACATTATAAATGGTTTTGATTTGACTGTTTTAATTTTTCCGGGAAAGGATAGTTTTATAACAAGAACAGAGCAAATTTCTGTTCTTTTTAGAAAAGCGGGTCTTTGGTCGCAAGAAAAATGAAAAAACTAATTCAATATCTGATGTGCGGAAGTATCCGTGTTTATCAAAAAGCTATTTCTCCCTATTTGCCGTCTGCCTGCAGATTTTATCCGACATGCTCTGCGTATGCATACGAAGCTATAACAAAATATGGTCCCTTCAAAGGTGCCTTTTTGGCTATAAAACGTATCTTCCGCTGTCACCCTTTTCATGAAGGCGGTTTTGACCCAGTACCTTAACTTGTAAAGGAGCATACACAGTATGGACAAGAATACAATCATCGCAATTGTGCTTTCAACTATTGTCATTATTGCGGGATTTACCCTGCAGGCGAAGTTTTTCCCGCCTGAAACACCTCAGACAACCTCCCAGGCTGCGCTTCCTGCAGCAGCAACGCCATCAACTACAAATATTGTCAATTCCCAGTCAGATATTCAGACAGCCGCTGTCGTTCCAGTCACTCCCGCAGGATTGATTCAGGAACAGGATTCACTGGCAGAGGAATTTTCGGTAATCGAGACAAAACTTATTCAAGTTAAATTTACTAATCGCGGCGGTGACATCCTTTCTTATGTATTGAAAGGAAAAACCGACAAGCAGACCAGTATCGAAATGGCCGAATTCGTCACAGAAAACAATAGGGCTTTTTCCCTTGCATTCGGCGATAATACCGGGACAACGATAAACCAGTTATTTAAAGTAAAAAAGATCAGCGATACAGCGATCGGGTTTTACCGCTCTTTTACTGTCCAGAATAAGGATGGTACACAAAGTACTTTTACCCTTGCTAAGCAATATACATTTCAGCCCGATGACTATATGTTCGAGCTCAAGGTTATTGTTGACGGAGACAGTACTTTCAACGGTCTCCAGATTGGTCAGGCCTCATATACACTAAAAACAGCCCCTCAAATCGGGCCAAGCTGGTCCGGAAAACAGGACGCGTATGAATATAGAAAGTTTTTTTATCTAACAGATGGAAAGAAAAAAAATATCACATTAAAAGAAGCGCAAACCAAGCTGATTACGGATAAAACAACATGGACCGGAGTTGCCGGAAAGTATTTTACTATTATTGCGCTTCCGGAAATGCCCGTCCAAAGTGTTGATTTTTCTACTATGTCCCCAGATGCAACTACCTCGGCGGCTCAAATACTGTTAACCCGTGGACCGATATCCGGTAAAAGTTCTACAGATATCTGGCGTTTTTATATTGGTCCGAGAACAGAAAAAGAATTAAATAAATACAATATCGGGAATAATAACCCCTTTAATCTGAATGATACAAAGCTTGATCAGATTGTCGAAAGCAGCGGAATTCTCGGTCCCCTTGAATTCGTTCTCAAATGGTTGATGGAATTTTTTTATGTGATAATTCCGAATTGGGGCGTATCAATCATTATTCTGACCTTCCTGATGCGGGCTATTCTTTTTCCCTTAACCAAGAAAAGCTCCGAGGCTACCCTTAAAATGCAGGAACTGCAGCCGAAGATCCAGGAAATTCAGGCAAAATACAAAGACAATACGGCTAAAATGAACGAAGAAATGGCGAAATTTTACAAGACAGCCGGGTATAATCCTCTCTCGGGATGTTTACCTCTTCTTATCCAGTTTCCCCTTATTTTCGCAATGTACAATCTTTTCAACAACTATTTTGAATTCCGCGGAGCGATGTTTATCCCCGGATGGATTCCTGATCTTTCCAAGGGTGACAGCATAATGCATCTCGGCTTAATTGTTCCCTTTGTGGGATGGTCGCTTTCAGAGCTTCGTCTTCTGCCGATTATTTATGTAATTTCACAGTTGTTGTATGGAAAGGTAACCCAGACGCCGGGATCCGCACAGCAGAACAGTTCGATGAAGTTTATGATGTACGGTATGCCTTTAATTTTCTTCTTTATTTTTTATGATGCCCCTGCGGGACTTCTGATTTACTGGATATTCTCGAATGTTCTGACTTTGGGCCAACAGGTAATCATCAATAAAATCATGCACAAGAAAAAAGAAAGCAATTTGAAGCTGGTTAAAAAATAATATTATTTCGCCAGGAGCGTATATATGACCTATGAATTTGAAGGAAAGACAGAAAAAGAAGCCATAGAGCTAGCTGCGTCTGAATTGGGTCTTGAAAAAGATCAGTTTGACGTAGAAATACTTGAAACCCAGAAAAACAGTATTTTCAAAAAAGGGTTTGTCCGTATTTGTGTGCATACAAGCGATGTGGTAAAAAAAACTTACGGACGCAAAGAACATATCGACCCCGAATTTGACGGGTCAGTGCCCAAGGGAAAGAATCTGTTTCAGGATCCTCTTCCGAAAGATGAGTTTGAAAAATCGATGATCGATTTTATCGCCTCGGTTGTAAGAAAAATGGGTTATGATGTGACGGTTGAAGTAATGTCCCGGGAAGAGAAAAAAATCGGATTGAGGCTAACTTCGAAGAGTTCATCTATCCTGATTGGAAGGAAGGGAAAAAACCTGGATGCATTGCAGCTTCTTGCAAATGTGTATGCCGGCAGATTGGGACAGGAAGATACGAGGATTATACTTGATTCGGAAAACTACCGGATCCGGAGAGAAGAATCCCTGGTGCGCCTGGCTTATACCACTGCTGACCGGGTTAGAACGACTCGCGGCTCGATGCTTCTTGAACCTATGAACCCCTTTGAACGGCGACTGATACATACGACCTTGAATGATATCGGGGATGTGGATACTAAAAGTGAAGGCGAAGGTCTTTATAAGCAAGTCCGGGTTTTCTACAAGGGACGATAAATGAAAAAAACTTTTTCTGCGGCTTTCTGTATAGCGCTTGCAAGCATGATTTATGCTACCGACATTCAGGCGAGTCTTGAATCTTTATTGCCTGCTGAAAGCGTAACAGAATTACTGCAACAGGGAAAGATTCAAAAAACAGTTTATCGTCAAAAGGGGCAACTTCCCTCCCTTGCTCCAGATTCACCACTCTATAAGGAATGTGTGAATTTTTGGAAGGGAGCAGAAGCCCCTTTTTTTATAGAAACGTTATATTTATATAAAAAACCTGCCGCGCGGCAAGCGGCAGTCGGTGACGATATAGCTAATATTTCCATTATTCTGCGGTCCCTCTCTCTACTGAAAGGAATCGAATATTTTTCAACCAGCCGCCAAAAAATGAGAATTCTCTATGATGAATCTTATGTGGTAGACAATGTAATAAGCCGAAAAAAAATACCGGATCCCGTTCAGGGAAATGCAGATAACATCAAAATTATAGCTGTTCAAAAAGATTTGACTTTTGGAAAATATGCATATTCTTATGCGTATCGGCAAACGCAGGATTCGGTCGCTTTTTTTTCAAATAATATTGACCCTCTGTATTATACCATAGCTAAAATAGTTGAGCCGGATAAGCTTCATGTTTCCCTGGTTATCCAGGATTTCGGCGATTACCTGTTGGTATATGGCCTGACAAAAGCCAATTTTGCGGCAATACCGGGACTAGATAGCAAGCTCAATGCATCATTTTCCACACGAACGGAAGCGCTGTATAAATGGTTTATAAAAGAGTATGAAAAGCAATAAGCAAGGATATATTCTATCTTTTGATCAGGGGACTACATCCTCCCGCGCTATCATATTCAACCATGAAGGCCATATTATCGCACAGGCCCATAAACCAATCACACAGTATTATCCCGAGCCGGGTTGGGTAGAACATGATCCTGAAGAGATTTGGGAAACCCAGCTTTCTGTTGCCCGGGATGCGATTCAGGCAGCCGGAATAAAGGCAGAAGAAATCGTGTCTATCGGGATTTCCAATCAGCGGGAAACGGTAGTTGTGTGGGACAAGGACAGCGGTCGACCTGTATACAAGGCAATTGTATGGCAATGCCGGCGATCTACCTCAATATGCCAAGAATTGATCGATTCGGGTCTTGAGGATGAATTCAGACAGAGGACAGGACTGAGGCTCGATCCGTATTTTTCAGGAACCAAGTTAACCTGGCTTTTCAGGGAAATAATGGGATTGAAAGCTCTTGCAGAAAATGGTGAAATTCTTTTCGGTACAATAGACAGCTGGCTCCTTTGGAAATTAACCGGCCGCCATGAAACCGACATTACCAATGCATCCCGTACTCTTCTCTTTAATATTCATGACGAAAAGTGGGATCCTTTGCTTCTTTCGCTTTTAGGAATTCCTGCGGAGATTTTACCGAAAGTACTTTCCAGTTCTGATGATTTCGGCTCAACAAAACCAGAATTATTCGGCAGGGCTATACCTGTAAACGGGGTAATAGGGGATCAGCAGGCAGCCCTTTTTGGTCAAACCTGTTTTACGGCAGGTATGGCAAAAAACACCTATGGGACAGGCTGCTTTATTCTTCTGAACACCGGTTCAACGCCTGTATGGTCAAAAAATAATTTGCTTACAACAATTGCCTGGCGGTTTGGTTCAAAAACTACCTATGCCCTGGAAGGGGCCGTGTTTATCGGTGGTGCGGTTATTCAGTGGCTTCGCGATGAAATGCAGTTGATCTCATCGGCAGCAGAATCGGAAGCACTTGCCGTTTCCGTATCCAATTCCAATGGGGTGTTTATTGTTCCTGCTTTTGTCGGTTTAGGGGCACCACACTGGGATCCAAATGCGCGTGGTTCTATTTTTGGAATAACCCGTGGGGTTAACCGTGCCCATATAGTCAGAGCTGCTTTGGAGAGCATCGGTTATCAATCAGAGGATATGCTGTCGGCTATGAGTGTTGACTATGGAAAACCGGTGGACTTGATAAAGGTAGACGGAGGGGCAAGCAACAATGCATTTTTAATGCAGTTTCAATCTGATATTTCAGGGATTCCGGTTATGCGCCCTGAAATTGAAGAGATTACCGCATTGGGGGCAGCGTACATGGCTGGTCTTTTTTGCGGATATTGGGAAAACAAGAAAGATATAGAAAAAAATTGGCAAGTGAAACATTGCTATACACCGAAGATGGACGAAAAAGAAAGGAAGCTGAAACTTTCTCTCTGGTACAAGGCGGTTTTTGCCACAAGGGAGTACAAAGAATGATACATAAATTCAGATTATTACTTATTAGCGCAGTTTTGTTTGGTATTGTCGGCAGCGCAACAGTAGCTGCAACTATTTTTAGCGGAAAAGTTCCGCAAACAGGAGACACGGTAAACATGAAAGAGAATAACGCAGAAACGGCTATCACCAAGGACGGATTGTTCGCATTAATGGAGACAGCAAAGGGAACAATTGTTTTGGAATTATATTTTCAAAAGGTTCCTCTTACCGTATGCAATTTTGTCGGAC
>JAYVSC010000188.1:0-15872 GCA_043775705.1 Spirochaetales bacterium
GACGAGGTTGTCCTGAAGGCTGTCATAGCCAAAGGATTTACGGAGCCTACGCCTATTCAGGTCCTGGCTATTCCCCGCCTTTTAAACGGTGATGCGAACATCATCGCAAAGGCCAGAACCGGTACCGGCAAGACTGCCGCTTTCGGTCTCCCCATGATTCAGGAACTCCGCTCGGACAATCATTGTCCCCGCGCCCTCGTCCTGGTCCCTACCCGCGAGCTTGCGATCCAGGTCGCGACGGAGATCGATTCGTTCCGAACCGAGACTTATCCCCGCACAACTACGGTATACGGCGGCGCTTCGATCGTCGAGCAGCTCCGTACCCTGCGCAACGGCGTTGAAATCGTCGTCGGAACTCCCGGCCGCGTCATCGATCATCTTGAGCGCCGCTCCCTTGACCTTTCGAAAATCGAATACTTTATCCTTGACGAAGCCGACGAAATGCTGAACATGGGTTTCATCGAGGACATCGAGGCTATTTTCGGCCGCGCAAACCCCGAAGCCCGAATTCTCATGTTCTCGGCCACCATGCCCAAGCAGATCCTTTCGATCGCCTCGAATTTCATGGGCGACTATGAAATCGTCGAGGAAGAAGCACGGCCGGAAGAGCCGGTGCTCACCGAGCAGTATTACTGGATCGTCCGCGAGGATGACAAGACCGAAGCGCTCGTGCGCCTGATCGATTCGATTCCCGGATTTTACGGGCTGGTTTTCTGCCAGACCAAAGCCGATACCGACGCGGTGGCGAAGGAACTCGACGAGAGGCACTATCAGGCGGCAGCCCTTCACGGCGATATCGCCCAAAGCCAGAGAGAGAAAATTCTCGGCCGGTTCCGCGCAAAAAAAACCCGCATCCTGGTCGCGACCGACGTCGCTGCCCGCGGTATCGACATTGCGGACCTTACCCATGTTATCAACTATGCCCTTCCGTTTGACGGGCCAACCTATACTCACCGAATCGGACGCACGGGCCGCGCCGGTTCCAAGGGAATCGCCGTTACCTTCGTGCGACCCGAAGAACGCCGCCGCCTGGGCTACCTCCGGGACAATGCCCGGGGCAACCTGCAGGAAGGCAAGATTCCAACAGTGCGCGACGTGCTCGACATCAAGCGCGAACGTCTGATGAGCGGAACGACCGAAGCCGTTTCGAAGTTTTTCGCCTCAACGAAAATTGAAGAGCGCTCTGCTGCCGGCGATGCCGAAGCTGTTGAAGGCTTCGAAGCTGTCGAGGGCGAAGGTGTCTCAAGCGTGAAAACTCCCGTAGAGGTGGCCTCTCACCCGGCCGCGAAGCTCGCACCCGAGTTTATCGCTTTTGCGGAAAAGCTCGCGGAAGGCCGCGATGTGAAAGAAGTGCTGGCCGCCGTTCTCGCGCTCCAGTACGGGGATGCGCTTTCTTCCGAACATTACAACGATATTAAATCCATGCGTGCAAACTCCGTGGATAAAACCCATATTAGGCTCTACGTCGGCGTCGGACGCCGCGACGGACAGACAAGACGCGGAATCGCGGAACTTTTCCGCGACCTTATCGGGGTACCCGAACGTCTCGTTGACCGCATTGAAGTTATGGACGCCTTTTCCCTCGCGACCCTTCCTGCAGAGGCCGCGATGGCGGCTCTTGACCTTTCCAAGCAGAGGCGCAATCTGCCCCACATGCATGTCGACGTAAAGGACGGCGAGGGTGATTTCCACTCAGGGCCGAGGCCCGGCAGTTTCCGCGGTCCTTCAGGTGGCGGCGGATATCGCGGCACTTCAAGCGGCGGCGGCTCTTCGGGCGGCGGATACCGCGGCGGCGGCGACAGGGGCCCCTCGGGCGGCGGATACCGCGGCTCATCAGGCGACAGGCCTTCTTCAGGCGGATCCTACAGCGGAAGCCGTTCTTCCGGAGGCCCGAACAGAAGCGACGGCGCTTCGACGCGTTCTTCCCGTACCTACAGCCGGGGCCCGCGTGCCGACGGCGGCAGTGCGGGCACGAGCGCGCCGGCCGGGGCTGAAGCCTACAAAAGAAAAAAAGAAAGCTGAGCACACAAAAAGGCCCTCCGGAAGATTTCTTCCGGGGGGCCTTTTTGTGTGCGTCATGCGCGTTTTTTTTAGTTCACGAATCCCGCGAGGGAATACGCGTTGAGCCACCGCTGCAGGGGCTCGATCCAGCTTGTATCATGGCAGCCTTCCAGAAATAATTCCTCATAGAGATCGGAAATATGCGTGCGGATCTTTGCGCAGTTCTCGGCGCTGATGTCGCCTGCGTTCAGGAAAAGGCTGTCGATGAAATGCACCATTTCGGTGACCGTCGCCTCTTCCGGGGTAATGCGGGTCATGGCATACAGGGCCGCGGGGATGCAGTTGACGCTGTGCTGCTTGATGTAGAGCACGGTTTCCGTAATGGAAACCGCGCCGTCAAACATTTCCTTGTTCATGACTTCCATTTCTTTCTTGTCCATCCCGAGCTCGGAGAAAGCCCTCCGGTAGAAGGTATAGGCCAGGACGACGATGATTACATGAAGGCTCGGAACGCACAGCAGATGCGGATCGAAAAAATGAATGATGAAAAATTTTCCTTTGTGGTATTTCGGTCTCTGCGTGGTGGTCATCCGGAAACGGTATACTTCGGCGGCTTCGCGGTAGCAAAGGTCCACGAGACCGAGGAATTCGGTCGTGTATTTTATCTGCGCCTCCTTCCCGAAACGGCGGCCTATGTAGCCCAGGGGGCGGATCCAGAAAGCGACAAAGTCGAGATAGACGGAAACTTTTTCGGGAACGAAGGGGACTGTCTTGTCAAGCTGATGGTCGACGGTGAGCACCGGAATTTGAACCCAGCCGAATTTTACCGAAAACTGCAGAAAGAAAAAGTCCCTAAGCACGGTACGGATATAATGGAAAAAGGCTTTCCGGGATTGCCTGTGCGCGATCGTGCGGAAAAATATCGGCACTATCGCGATGCCACGGGCGGTAAATATTTCCTGTTTCTCTTTCATATTCCAAAAACCTCTTTCACGATATTTACGGATGCCATCGCATCCTTTCCATAATAGTCTGCGCCTATTCTCATGGCATACTCGGATGTAAGCACCGCGCCGCCCACCATGATCTTTACCGGTATTTTCTCCTCGTGAATTCTAGTAATTGTTTTTTCCATATTTGAGACAGTGGTGGTCATCAGGGCCGAGAGGCCGAGGATGGCGGGTTTTTCCCTTTTAACCGTCTCGATTACCGTGTCGACGGGAACATCCTTTCCGAGGTCGATCACGGTGTAGCCGTAGTTTTCAAGCATTGCCTTTACTATATTTTTTCCTATATCGTGAATGTCGCCGTACACGGTCGCAAGCACTATCTTGCCCTTCGATTCAGATTTTGTCCCGGTTTTTTCAAGGTGTTCCCTGATCGCCTCGAAGGCGCGGGAGACGGTATCGGCGCTCAGAAGAAGCTGAGGAAGAAATTTCCGTCCCGATTCGAAATCGCGTCCCACCTCGTCGAGAGCGGGCACTATGTATGTGTCTATGATCTCCACCGGGGTTTTCGTCTCGAGCAGTCTTTCCGCGGCGGCGCGGGACTTGTCCCTCATGCCGGCTATGATGAGGGCGCGAAGGTCGTCCGCAGGCAAAGATGTCCCGGCAGGCGAGGAAGCCGGGGCCTGAGTCGGCGTGCCGGCCGCTGGCGTGCCTGCGCTCGGGACGGAAGACACCGGTAACTGGGGCAGGCGGCTGTAGACATCGATATAGTCCAGACAGTTTTCATCGTATCCCGCAAGCGCGCGGTACGCGCGGTATACGCTCATCATCTGGAGCGACAGGGGATTGATGATGCAGGCGTCCAGGCCCGCGTTCAACGCCGCGCTGAAAAAGACCGAGTTGACCAGTTCTCTCTGGGGGAGGCCGAACGATATGTTCGATACCCCGAGAACCGTGCAAACCCCCAGTTCTTTTTTTACGAGGGCGAGTGCCCTTACCGTTTCCATCGCTTCTTTCTGCTGCGAGCTGACCGTTAGGGTCAGGGTGTCCATGATGATGTTTTTGCGCTCTATGCCGTATTCTTCGGCTGCGCTGATAATCTTGCGTGCGACCGCAAGCCTGCCTTCGGCCGTGGGGGGAATCCCGTCCTCGTCGAGGGCAAGGGCGACGACGACGCCGCCGAATTTTTTGATGAGGGGGAATACCGCGTCCATCACGCTCTTTTTTCCGTTGACGGAATTGACCAGGGCCTTTCCGTTGTAATACCTGAGCGCACGCTCAAGGACTTCGCTTTCGCTCGAGTCGATCTGGAGCGGGACGGGGAAAGTCCGCTGAAGGGCGCGCACCGCGGCGACCATGACAGAGCCCTCGTCTATCCCCGGAAGGCCCACGTTGACGTCCAGGATGTGCGCCCCGGCGCTGATCTGGCTCTGTCCCTCGGAGAGAATGTAGTCGAGATCGTTCGCGAAAAGGGCTACTTTGAATTTCTTTTTGCCTGTCGGGTTGATCCGCTCCCCGATGATGAGGGGGCCTTTTCCGAGCTCGAGCGAATCGCACCATGAGGTGATGACCGTCGCATTTTTCGCCGTGATGGGGAGAGGCTTCAGTTTCGCGCACGCGCGTACCATGGCCGAGATAAAGCGCGGATTCGTTCCGCAGCAGCCGCCGAGAATGCGGACGCCGCTTTTCGCGCCGAAGGCCTGAGTTTCCGCAAATTCAGCGGGTTCTGTCTTGAATAGTGTCTTGCCGTTCTCGACCACCGGAATGCCGGCGTTGGGTTCCATGAAAACGGGTATGCTCGCGTATTTGAGAAAGTCCAGGGCAAGCTCCCGCGCATGGGCGAGGTCCCCTCCGCAGTTGAAGCCGACGGCGTCCGCGCCGAGTCCCTCGATAGTCGCGACGACTGCGGCGGGAGAAGCACCGCTCAGGGTTCGGTTATTGTCCTGGAAGGTTGCCGAGGCGATAACCGGCAGGCCCGTGTTTTCCTTGACCGCGAGAAGGGCGGCTTTGAGCTCATAAAGGTCGCTCATGGTTTCTATGACCACGAGATCCGCCCCCGCTTTTTCGCCTTCTCTGGCCATTTCGGCAAAGGCTTCGTAGGCATCATCGAAGGTGAGCGTTCCCATCGGCTCCATCAGACGTCCTGTCGGCCCGATGTCGAGGGCGACGTATTTCCCCTTGTAGGGCGAAATTGCCTTTTTCGCGATGTCAACTGCGGCGCGCACCACCTTCTTTGTGTCGTATCCGTATTCGGCCAGCTGCAGGCGGCTTGCGCCGAAGGTATTGGTAAGGATTACCGTCGCGCCCGCGTCAAGGTACTCCGTGTGTATGCGGCATATCAAATCGGGATTTGTCAGGTTGAGCTCTTCGGGCAGCTTCCACTTCGGTCCGCCGCTAGCCTCGTTATCGGCCTGGAAGGACTGGAGGAGGACCCCCATGCTGCCGTCGAGATAAATAAAATCGTTTGCGAGGGCGGTACGGAAACTCATTGCGCCACCTTGATGATCTCGGAGATGTTGCTCATTATTTTCTGCACGACATCGCTCTTGTTCATCGCGTAGATATGTATTCCTCGCACTCCGTTTGTGATGAGGTCGATTATCTGTTCGGTCGCGTAGGCGATGCCTGCCTGTTTCATCGCTTCGCTGTTGTCGCCGAAGCGGTCAACCAGAGCGAGAAATTTCGGCGGAAGGTAGGCATTGGAAAGCGCGACCATTCGCTTCAGCTGTGCTCCGTTCGTCACGGGCATGATTCCGGCAAGAACGGGAACGTTGATGCCTTTGGCAAGAGCGCGGTATAAAAAACTGTAGAGCATATTGTTGTCGAAAAACATCTGTGTGGTCAAAAAGGAGCAGCCCGTGTCCACTTTCCGTTTCAGGTTTTCAAGGTCATGATCCTTGTTTGTGCTTTCCGGGTGACCCTCCGGATAGCAGGCGGCTCCGATGCAGAAATCGCCTCTTTCCCGTATATCGCGGATCAGGTCGTCAGCGTAGGTATAGTCTCCCGGCGGAACGAAAAGGGGATCCTTCGGCCGGTCGCCGCGGAGAGCAAGAATATTCTCGATTTTCTGTTTTTTAAGCTCTTCAAGGATTGCGTGCACTTCGGCCTTGGTCGAGGAAAGGCTGGTAAGGTGGGCGAGGGGGGTAACCCCGACTTTGTTCTGCAGATGAGAGGCGATTTTTACCGTATTGGAGGAGGTTCCGCCGCCCGCGCCGTAGGTAATGCTGATAAAGTCCGGCTTAAAAGCGGCCAGTTCATCCGCGCAGCTGATGACCGCGTCATAGGCGGAATCCTGCTTTGGGGGGAATATTTCAAACGATACGGTCAGACGCCGCGTCTTTAATATTTCGCTTATCTTCATCACTGTCTCCTCTAACACGGGTACGGCGGTAAGTGTACCTTTTCTGACGGGGTTACGGCAAGTCATTTTTTTGGTGTATATTGCGATTACCATGTCCCTAAACTGCGCAGAAGTTAACCGCATTCTTGACGAGCTTTCCCTTGAAGGATCCTATATACAGAATATAGTTCAGCCTTCCTACGACACGATTGCCTTTTATACCTACAACGGCGAAGGCAGCCTTTCCCGCACGATTCTGGTGTGCCTCGCACCCGGCGTGTGCCGCATCCACGAAACCCGGAGAAAGGTGCCGAAAAACGATAAACCCCTCCGCTTTATGGAATTTCTCCGCTCCCGGATAAAGGGCTCCCGGATAATCGAAGCAGTCCAGCTCGACAATAACCGTATTATCCGCCTTTCGCTCACCCATGGCGATGAAACCTTCTATATGTATATCCGGCTCTGGAGCGGGGCTGCCAATATCGTGGTAACCGATGGCTCGTCTGCCATCCTCGACGTGTTTTACCGCCGCCCGAAAAAGGGGGAGGTTTCAGGCGGCACCTGGTCGCTCCCTGAGCCGAAGGTATCCGTAGCCGTATACACTGTCCGCGATTTGCCCGGAGACGGCACCTTTAACGAAAAAATAGACCTCTGGTACGCCGAGCACGCGGTCACCCTTTCGCGTGAGGCCCTGCTCGAGGAAGCGCGGAAGCGGTATGAAAACCGGCGCGCGAGACTGCAGGCCGCCCTGGACAAGCTTGAGAAGAAGAGGGACGGCTTTCTTGACGCGGACCGCTGGAGGCGCCGGGGAGACCTGCTTACCGCCAATCTCTGGGCCGTCAAGGCCGGCGCTTCCTTTATCGAGGTGTGCGATTATGAAAACGACAATGAGCTCATTAAAATCGAGCTTGATCCCCACCTGAAAAGCCAGGAAAACGCCGCGCGTTATTACGAAAAGTACAAAAAGGCGGTTTCGGGCCTCGGCGAGCTTGAGGGTGACATTCTCGGCGCCCGGGAAACCCTCGAAGCGCTTGAGGCGGAACTTGCCGCCCTCGAGACCGAGCCCAATCCGCTCGTCATCCACAAGAACCTTAGAAAGCAGAATACGCCGAAACAGCAGGTGGAAAAGCGCTATCCCGGCCTCACCTTCCGCGTTGACGGCTGGATTCTTCTGGTCGGCCGGACTGCCGCGGAAAACGACGAACTCCTCCGCCGGCATGTGAAAGGCTCAGATATGTGGCTGCACACCAGGGACTGGCCGGGCGGATACGTGTTTATCAAGAACCATCCCGGCAAAACCGTTCCCCTAGATATTCTTCTTGATGCCGGTACCCTGGCGCTCTTTTATTCAAAGGGCCGCAAGGCCGGGACGGCGGACCTCTACTACACCCACGTCAAATACCTTCGCCGGGCAAAAAATGCCCCCAAGGGGACGGTGCTGCCCTCCAACGAAAAGAACCTGACCATCCGGCTCAACGACGCGCGCCTGAAAAAACTCGAGTCCTGCCGGGATGAATAAGCCTCCTCTGCCTGTTGCGGAAGACTCATCCGGAGGAGTATACTGCCTTTCTATGCGCCTGAAACAATTCATCCTGATATGTGCATTCTGCCTGCTTTTCGGCGCCCTCTGCGCGGGTGATCCCTCTCTCATAGTGGTCGATAATCCCTGGCCGGTGCTCCGCGCCCTCCTCGTGTCCTATCCCGAAAAGATCAGCGGGGTAGACTACGATTTCGCGGTGAAGGACTGGTTTCTAATTATCGGGGACGAGCGCCTGTATTGGGCAGACGGCAGGCTTCTGTCGGAAAAGGAAATACAAAACCGCTCCAAATGGCGCGCCTATGTCGACTATTTGTATCCGGACGACATCCCCGATCCAGCCCTTTTTTCAAGCGAAACTATCGCAAGGCTCAATGCGGACCTGCTTGCCGAAAACAGAAGCAATTCAACGATATACAACATCCGGTTTTATGATCTGCTGTATGATGGCGCCACCAGGCGGAAAATAGAGTCTCATATCAAACGGATCGATTATCTGGGTGCGCGCGTTTCCGTCCATACCTCGATTATCGCCCCCCTCAAACGGATTGAAGAGCGTTTGAACGAGCTCGCAGAAAAAAATGCGGAGGTCAAGACCTTCCTTGCGTCCATCACGACCATTGAGGGTTATAACTGGCGCGAGATAGTCGACAGTCCCTCCCGGAGCAACCACAGCTGGGGCCTCGCAATAGACATCCTGCCGAAAAACTGGGGGAAAAAAAATATCTACTGGAATTGGGTGAGCTACTGGAACGATGAATGGATGCTCATTCCCCTTGACCGGCGATGGATGCCCCCCGCTGTTGTCATATCGATATTCGAGGATGAGGGTTTTATCTGGGGCGGCAAATGGCTGCTCTGGGACAACATGCATTTTGAATACCGGCCCGAACTGGTGTATCTCAAAAAATGGGGATACAAGGGGGAAATGGCCAAATGAAGATAGAATTGTCCCTGATCGCGGTTCTGATTATGTCCGGCATGGCAGGCTTGTTTCTTCTCTTTTTGGGAATACGACTCGGGATGTATATCGGACGGCTGAAGGCCGAAAAGACGTTTTCCTCCCGTGTGGAATCGGAGCGGAGCGATGCCGTCAAACGGTCCCGCTCTGTCCTGGGCGGCCAGTTTTCCGAACAGCTCGCCCCTTTTTTACCCGGTTTTCCCGGGGATCCGACCGAAGTCCGTTTTATCGGAAAACCCGTCGATTTCATTTCCTTTTCGGGTTCATTCGGGGGGAACGTGGAAGAAGTGCTTTTTATCGAGGTGAAAACCGGCGAGTCTGCCCTGAGTCCTGTCGAGCGGTCCCTGAAAAAGGCGATAGAAAAAGGCCGGGTGCGCTATGTTGAATACCGGGTGCCCCGTTCTTGACCTTTGCCCTGGGCGCTTACTGTTGTTCCTGTTTTCCCTTTTCGAACAGGCTCCTGCACTCATTCTTCGGCATGGGCCGGCCTGTCAGGAAACCCTGAATTGTTTTACAGCTTATCCTTTCAATAATTTCATACTGAGCATCCGTTTCCACACCTTCGGCAATCGTATCGAGGCCCAGTTTGTTCACGAGGCTTACGATCGCGTCGGTAATTTCGTACTCAATGCTTTTATTTTTCGTAATGTTCGCGATGAAGGATCTGTCGATTTTCAGCGTGGTCAGGGGCAGGAACTGCAGGTAGCTTAAGGACGAGTAGCCGGTACCGAAATCGTCCAGGGAAATGCCGAAGCCGAGATCCTTGATTACCTGCAAAATCTTTACCGACTCTTCAAAGTTATGTATAAGGACGCCCTCGGTAATCTCGATTTCGAGGGACCGGCTTTCAATTTCGAATTCGGCGATGCAGGCGGTGAGCTCGGCGGTAAATTCCGGGTGCTGAAGCTGGACGGGGGACACATTGATCGACATGATTCCCTCGAATCCGAAATCTTTCTGCCAGTCCGAAAGCGTTTTGCATGCGGTCCTCATTATCCATTTTCCCAATGGAATGATAATGCGTGTTTCCTCGGCAATCGGGATAAAGATATCGGGCGCAATGTAACCAAGCTCCGTGTCAAACCATCGGACCAGGGCTTCGAATCCCCGCAGTGCCCTGGAGACGACATCAAACTGCGGCTGATAATACACCTGGAATAATTCCTGTTCATGGGCTTGCGAAAGTTTTCTTTCGATATTAATCCGGGAAAGAAGGTTTTCCTGCATGACGGAGTGAAAAAAAGAGATGGTGTTTTTTCCCCGGTGTTTGGCGTCGGTCATTGCAATATCGGCATATTTTAAAAGATTCTGGACATTCTCGGCGTCGTCGGGATAGACAGCTACGCCTATCGAGACCGTCGACTTGACCGCCACATTCAATACCGTATAGGTCTCTCTCAGGCAAGCCTGTATCAGGTCGATCAGGTGCAGCAGTTCCGCGTCATGCTCGTATTTCTTGATGATGAGGAGAAACTCGTCTCCGCCGAAACGGCTTGCGCTGATGTCGTATTTCTTGAAGCCATCGAGCCGTCTTGCAACCTGGCACAGCAGTTCGTCTCCGGATTCATGACCCAGAGAATCATTGAGGACTTTCAGGTTGTCGATATCAAAGATCGCGAGAGCGAGGCTGTTTCCCGCCTTTTCGGCTTCCCCGATTTCCTCTACCAGTATGTCGTTGAATCGCAATCGGTTCGGCAGCCTGGTGAGCCGGTCGTAGTAGGCAAGCTGCTCAAGGTTGAAGTTGAGATTTTCTATTTTTTCGAGTTTGATTTTCAGGTTGTTTTTTGATGACGCCAGTTCGGCCGATAGGGAAGACAGCCTGAGGTTTTGCTCTTTCAAGCGCATTTCCCCCTGCTTGACGCAGGTGACGTCGCTCAGGTTTATACAGATATGATCGGGTTCAAGGAAGGCAATGGTGATGTCGAGCCATTTATGCAGTATTTCGCTGTATGAGGTGTAGTGTTGTGTTTTTCTGCTGTTAAGGGTCTCCGCTCCCATTTCCTGCCAGGGGATCACTGATTTGGCGAAGCTCGTTTGCGAGAGTTTTTTTCCCTGCACGGAACGGATTGAGGATCCGACAACCAGCTCCCAGGCGGGATTTACATACTCAATGAGAAAATCTCCCCGTTCCGCTTCAGGGACGGGGAGGGGGGTTCCCACTATTACGACTTGGGGTAAGCTTTCCAGTATGCTGCGGTAATAGTGGTCAATGATCATTCCGGGTAACGCTGCGTACCTATTCCGTAAACCGGATTTTCTGCCATATCTGATTGTACTTTTCCAGATTTTCTCCCAGGTCGTCTTTAAGCTCGCAGTTGACCAGCGAGTCGGCCGTGTAGTACGGCGTAACCTTCTGCAGCTTTCCCGCTTCCGTGTGTATCGTCGCGGGAAAACCGAAGGAGTCCAGGAATTCGGCGTATATTTCGGGACGGAGAATGAAATTTATGAACTGGTGCGCAAGCTCGACGTTCGGGGCGCCCTTCGGGATGCACATGCTGTCGATGTACATCGGCCCGCCCTCTTTTGTCGGGATAAAGAACGCGACTTTGTTCCACATTTCCTTGGGTACCTCGGCGTAGATCGCCTCCGCATAGCCCTGCACTACCCAGAATTCGCCGGACGCGAAGGACTTCGCGAAGCCCTCGGCGTCGAACTTGACCAGATTCGGCTTCCATTTGTTGTTGACGAGTTCATATGCCTTCTGGAGCTGTGCGTCATCGGCGGTGTTCACCGAGTAGCCGAGATACGCAAGGGCATCTCCGAGCACTTCGCGCATGTCGTCCATCATGGACATGCGGCCGGCCAGATCCTTCCTTGCGAAAATATTCCAGCTTTCCTCAAACTGGGGAACCTTGTCCTTGTTGACCGCGACGCCCGCGGCGCCCATATAGTAGGGGACCGAATACTGCATCGACGGATCGTAGGTCGCCTTGGCCAGGGTCTCGCTGCGGATATACTTGACGTTCGGGATTTTTGAAAGATCGATTTTCTCGAGCATGTCCTGGCTTTTCATGATCGACACGTAATCGCCCGAGGGAATGATGATGTCGTAGCCGGTTCCGCCGCCCGCCTTGAGCTTGGCGTACATGTCCTCGTTCGACGCATAGTCGTCATACACTACCTTGACGCCGAATTCCTTTTCGAATTTCGCGATCACCGAATCCGGGGTGTAGTAGGTCCAGTTATACAGATACAGGGTTTTTCCGGCGGCTTTATTGCAGCCGGTAATTCCGAACGAGAGGAGCACCATCGCTCCCAGCAGCAATACGGATGAAAAACGAATAAATTTGTTCATGACAATCGAGCCTCCTGAAGGAAATATAAAAAAAATTATTTTGCCGCGGCAATATTTTTGAGAAAATTCCTGAGCAGAAAGGCAATGCCCATCGTGCCGAGAATCATCACAAAGGAAAGCGCATTGATCACGGGCGAAATCCCGTACCTTACCATCGAGAATACATACAGGGGCAGGGTAGTCGATCCCGGTCCCGAAACGAAAAAAGTGATGACGAAGTCTTCGAGGGACATCGTGATGGCCATCAGGAATCCGGACAGGATTCCTGGCATGATGGCGGGAATCGTGACCCGGAACAGGGTTTGTCTTTCCGAAGCCCCGAGGTCATGTGCGGCCTCGATGATCGAGAAATCAAACTCGTCAAGGCGGGCGAGAACCATCAGGAAAACGAAGGGCAGGCAGAATGTCGTATGCGCGATAAAGATGGTGATCATGCCGAGCGGCACGTTTACCGCCGAGAAAAATATCAGCATCGAGATTCCGATGATTACCTCGGGCAGAACCATGGGGAGAAAGCTGACGGTCTGGATGTAGGTTCGGCCCAGAAAGCGGTACCAGTTTACCCCGATAGCGGCGAGGGTGCCGAGGACGGTCGAGACAAAGGCCGAGGCAAAGGCGATGATCAGACTGTTCCCGAACGAGGTCCACAGTTTGGTCGAGCCCATAAAAAGTTTCTCGTACCATCCCAGGGAAAATCCCGTCCACACCATGCCCTTCGCCTTGTTGAACGAATACACCACGATGACTAGGAGGGGCAGGAACAGGAAAACAAGGCAGACAGTCAGGACCGTATTCGAGAGGGAGACATGATTTTTGTTCTGCAGTGCGCGCCTAGCGTGCCGGGCGCTTTCCGACGCGGGTTTTTTCTTGGAAAGCCGCGCGGTAAAATGGCTGTACAAATTCACCGGATTGATATATTTCATACCCCGGTCTCCGATTTTACCTGAGCGGCCTTGAATTTCGCGGCCTCGCGCGCGCTCGTTCCCATCATCCAGAATACCCCGATGGTGCTCAGCACCGTAATGATCATAGAGAAGGCGGAGGCAAGCGGCCAGTTTCTTACCTTGGTAACCTGGTCGACAATAATATTGCCGATCATGTAGGAGTCTTTTCCTCCTACAAGAAGGGGAACCGTATAGGCGCCGAAAATCGGGATAAAGGTGAAGATTATGGCAGTGACTATCCCGGAGCGCACATTGGGCAGGAGCACCTTGAACATTGACTGGGCCTTGGTGGCTCCAAGGTCCCTTGCGGCCTCCAGGAGGGAAAAGTCGAACTTGTCCATTGCGGTAAAAATGGGAAGAATCGCATATGGCAAGTACATGTATACGAGCACGAGCACCACTGCGCTCTGGTTGTAGAGGAGGGGAAGGCTTTCCTTGATGAAGCCGAGGTTTTTCAGGGTTTCATTGATGAATCCCTCATTGCCCAGGATCGCGATCCAGGCATTGATACGGATGAGCGAATTGGTCCAGAAAGGTATGATGACGAGGAAAAGGAGTACCGTTTGAATTCTGCTCCGCGCCATCGCATAGCCGCAGGGAAGGGCGATCGCGATGGAGAGTACCGTCGTGATGACGGTTACCCACAGGGTTCTGACGAGGAGTTTGGCGTAGCTCGAGTTGCACATCTGGACATAGGCGTCCAGGGTGAACTTCATTGTCACGCCCCCGTGCAGTCCTTTTTCCATAAAGCTGTAGGAGATGATGATCGCTATCGGGAGGATGAAAAACAGGGTGAACCACATGCCCATCGGCGAACTGTACCGAAAACCAAAATTTCTGCTTGCCAGAAGCTTCGGCGCGCTCATTGGTTGATTACCTCGACAATATAGCCGTCGTTGGCGCTCCACGAGACATACACAGTGTCCTTCCATTCGATTTCGGGGCCGTCCTCGAGATAATTCTGGTGCTGCTTGAATACTTTCAGCATTGTCCCGTTTTCCAGCTTTACGTAGAATTTGGACTGAAAGCCTGAATAGACAGGTTCCTCGACGCAGCCCTTGAAAACGTTTATTTCCCTGCCGTTGGTATGGGGCTCTTCAAGGGTGATGCGGACTTTTTCCGGACGTACGGTGAAGCTGACCTGCTGGCCCGCCTGGGTTTCGTCGTAATCGGTAACCTTGATCTGCTTTCCCAGTTCCGGAATATCGAGGGTAACCATGAACTCGTCCGTTTTGGAGGGAATGCACTCGACTACGCGTGAATCGAACAAATTCGTTTCACCGATAAATTTGGCGACAAATTCTGTCGCCGGAGTTTCGTAAATTTCGAACGGGGTTCCTATCTGGAGCACCTTTCCCTGGTTCATTACGGCGATGCGGTCCGAAACGGAAAGAGCCTCGCTCTGGTCGTTGGTAACATAGATGAAGGTTATACCGATCTGGTCATGGATGGAATCCAGTTCCACGAGCAGATTGGAGCGGAGCTTTGCGTCAAGGGCAGAAAGCGGCTCGTCGAGGAGGAGGACGCTCGGCTCGTTGATGAGGGCGCGCGCGATGGCCACTCGCTGCTTTTGTCCGCCGGAGAGCTGATTCGGTTTTTTGTTCACATGGGCATCGAGCTGCACCAGGTGAAGGTATTCCATTACTTTTTTGTCAATTTCCTTGTTCGTCGCCTTTCTGATGCGCATGGAAAACGCGATGTTTTCATATACGGAAAGGTGAGGAAAGAGCGCATAGTTTTGGAATACGGTATTTGATTGACGTTTGTTGGGGTCAATTCCGATAATATTCTTGCCATCGAAGGTTACGATGCCGTCATCCGGCGTCTCGAAGCCCGCGATAATACGCAACAGGGTCGTTTTGCCGCACCCTGACGGCCCGAGCAGCGAGAAAAACTCGCCTTTATTAATCTTGATGTTTGCATCATCAAGTGCGTGGAAAGTCCCGAAGGACTTGGACACGTGTTCAATCGAAACGTCGCACCCTTTCAATCTTTTTCCCTGCCCTCCTGGAAGGCTGATAAAACATACCGTGAAAGATGTTCCCGCGGCACATTCATCTTTATTTTAGTCTCTTGATATAGAATCAACTTTGTTGAATTTGAACGATTGTGTCAAGGGTTTTCCGCGCATTATCAAGGACTGAAAGTTCTTTTTCCCTCAGGCTGTTCGGCCGGCCCGCCCCCGCAAAAATCGCGTTCTGCGTCAAATCGGCGGGTGAGGCGGGAACGCAGGCAATGCTGGTCACGTTCTGGTTTTCCCACAGAGCCCGAAGTGCCCATTCCCCGCAGCTTCGCGGCACAGACGCGTTTTTATAAAAGGCGCGGGCACTCGGCGGCGGATCGAGAAGAATGCCGCCGGCGAAGGGATTTGACGGGATAAAGCCCAGTTCATTGACTGCGGCATGACAAACGGCTTCGAGCAGGCCAATATCGAGAAAACTGAAGTCCATGCGGAAAAAGTCCCATTCAGGATACCCGTCAACCACGCCGGTGAGAATCGCACTGTCCTTCGGGCAGGAAAACCCCAGACAGCCGAGCCGGCCCTCATTTCGCGCATTTTCCGCCCGCGTAAGAATGCCCTCTTTTTTATAGTGTGCCAGGCTCCCGCTTTCCTCAATAGTGAGGCAAACCAGATTGTTCGGATGTGCGCCGGTCAGGGCAAGAAAAGCGTCGAATTGCGGGGCGGTGGTTCCCGTGAAGTCGAAAATGATATAAAAACAGTCCCTCAGCGCTGCGTTTTGGAATGCGGCAAGCAGGGCGGCTCTCTGCGCTTCCCCCGACGGGGCATGTATCAGGTTTATTCCATACTCTGAAGCGGTGTGAAGCAAATCGCACATGGCGGCTATG
>JAYVSC010000189.1:0-20636 GCA_043775705.1 Spirochaetales bacterium
GACAAAGGAAACGGTGCAGCCGGTCAGCACGGACGCAAGCGCGATCAGAATGCGCTTGTTCCGCTTGACCGGCACTCCCATGGCGGAAGCTTCATCGTCCCCGAAGGTCAGGATGTCCAGCTCCCGGGAAAAAAACAGTATGGCGAGGGTGAGGACTGCGAGCATGGGGGCGAGGATGAACACGGGCTGCCAGCCTTTCAGGGAAAAACTGCCCATCTGCCAAAAGAGAAGGCGGTTCATTTCCTGCTTTGAAAGGGCGGAGAGCAGGGTGAGCAGGGCATTGATGAAAAGGGAAAAAACCATGCCGGTCAGGATGATCGTGTTGTTCTCGAGCCGGCTGTCGATCGCGCGGGAAAAGCGCATGACCGCGTATATGGCGATAAGGCTGAACGCAAAGCCTGCCCCCGGGACGGTGAGGAAGCCGAGGAAGGGGAGGCTGAAGCCCCCCAGTATGACAAGTCCCGCGCCGAGAGAGGCGCCGGAGGAAACGCCGAGGGTAAAGGAAGAGGCAAGCGGGTTTTTCAGGACGGACTGCATGACGGCTCCGCTTACCGAAAGGGCGGCGCCCGCGATAAAGGCGAGAAGGACGCGCGGAAAGCGGAGGCTCCATATGATGCCCGCGTGCACCGGCGATATGCTGCCGTCCGGGGGCAATCCGGCAATATTTTGAAAAATAACGATGATGCAGTCGATCGGCGGGATAAACACCGAACCCGTGCCGGTCCCGAGGAGTATTACTATAAAGGATGCGCCCAGGGCGAGAAAAAAAGCGGGCCGCGCCGGAAGCGGGAATTTGGCAATTTTACTTGAAGTATTCTGGATACACAGCCTCCGCGATTTGCCTCAACGCTTTCACCACGTTCGGGGTCGGCTGAGAGCTGGTTTCATTGTCGATGTAAAAAACCTGCCTGTTTTTGACGGCCTTCATTCCGCTCCATCCGCTCCGCGCGTAAATCTCCGCCACAGGATCGGGAAGGAAGGCGACATTGGTCAGGATCACGTCGGGATCGCTTGCGACAACGGTCTCGGCGCTCACCGCGATCCAGCCCTTTTCGTTTGCGAGCACGTTTTCAACGCCCGCGGCCTCGAGGAGTTCATTCAGGTACACCCCGCTCCCGAAGCTGTAAATAGAGGGAGACGGGGCTATCTCGAAGACCGCCGTCCGCCGCTTGCTTGCGGGGATTTTCTCGACAATGGCGCGGATCGCCTTGAGCTCAGCGTCCATCCCTGAAACCATCGCTTCCCCTTCCTTTTCGCGGCCCGTGAGCTTCGCGATATGGGCGACATCATTTCTGATTTCCTGAAGGGAATTGCTCGTCGGGATATAGACAACCTTGATGCCCGCTTCCGAGAGGGGCTTGAACGGATCCCGGCTGGTTCCCTCCTGGGTCATCGTCGAAACAAGGAGAAGATTGCTCCCTGTTTCGGCGAGCAGCTCGACGTCGGGCTTCATCATGTCAAAGCGGGGAATGGAGGGGCTGATCCCGGGAACGAGAGTAGACCAGGTGTCTATCGCGACAATTGAAGAGGCAAGCCCGAGTCCCGCGAGAATGGAAGTCGAAGACGGCGCCATGGAAGCGATTTTCAGCGCCTTGCCCGCCGATGCCTCGGAAGGCGCGCGGGAGCACGAAAAAAAAGGGAAGGCAAGGAGCAGCAGCGCAAGGCCGGCAGCAGCGCGGGATTTCGGAAATGAGACGTTCATACCGAGTAATATATAGGCTCTTGCATCCGCTTACAAGATGAATAAAAAAATCAGCGCTGTCCTTGAGGAATTCTGTTTGACGCACGAGGGATAATAGGGGATGATGTTCCCATGAGGAAAGTACATGTCAATAAAGCGTTCATTGCCGTTTTTTGCGGTTTTTTGTTTGTCGGCTGTCAGTCTGTACAGCGAGCAGTGGTACCGGGTGTCGGAGACGGAGTTGGCAAAACTCGAAGCGATATCGCGGAGCTCGGAGACGGACAGACAGAACTGGCTGTCACAGGCGGGCGAATTGAAGGTGATAGTGCAAAGCTTGCAGAAGGGGTCGAAGAGCTTGAACGAGCAATTGGAGAAGGAACGGGAAGCGACGAAGACTTTGAGGCAATCCTTCGAGCAATCCGCAGCCGAGCAATTGAAGAGGGCAAGTGACTATGAAACCGAAATAGCTTCCTTGAAGGCTGAAAAAGCCCTCGCTGATCTTGCCGTCGAGAAAATTAAAAACCAGCGAAATGTGCTGTTTTTCATTCTTTCGGCCTTTGCCCTCGCGCTATCCGCGATTATATACGTAAAGATAAAGACCTTTTTCATCAAATAGGCTATAAGCTAGGAATGAAGAATGACAAAATTATAGTTTTTCTCGGCGGAGACGTGTTCGGTCCGGTCGGCATGCGCTGCGTGACCGCCCTTCTTCCCGGTTTTATACAAAAAGAAGCCGTAGATTTTACTATTATAAACGGGGAAAACGCGACAGGCGGTGTCGGACTCTCGGAAGCCGATGCCCGATCAATACTTGCCGCCGGCTCTGACGTGATCACCGGCGGCAACCATACTTTCGAGAAGAGGGATTTCTGGCCGGTGCTCGACTCCATGAGCGAGGTGCTCCGGCCCTCAAACTACCCGAATATTCCCGGTTCCGAACTGCCCGGACGCGGCGGTGCGGTCTATGAAAAAAACGGACTCCGTTTCGCTGTCCTGAATCTGCAGGGGAGGGAGGACATGCCGAGTCTCGACTGTCCTTTCCGCGCCGCCGATGCGCAGCTGGCCCTATGGAACGCCGAATATTCCGCGGAGGCCGGACTTCCGGCAAAACTGCCTTTGATCTTTGTCGATTTTCATGCCGAGTCAAACCAGGAAAAAGAGGCGCTCGGCTGCTACCTGGACGGACGCGTCGTTTCGGTGACCGGAACCCATACCCATGTCCAGACCGCCGATGAAAGAATTCTGCCCTCGGGAACCGCGTATATGAGCGACCTCGGGATGACGGGTCCCCTTCTTTCGGTTATCGGGGTTGATCCTGTCTTCGCGATAAAAAGGAATATAACCCAGGTGCTGTACCGGATGGAAGCCTATGAGTCACGGGGAGCCCTGCGCGGCCTTTTGGTCGAAATCGATCCCGTCGCCCGTCAGGCGACGCTCGTTACCCGCGTAGAGCTTGCCGAATCCGCTCAGCCGTAGGCAGCGGTTTTTCCGAGAAGGCGAGTTCTATCATGATGCGTGAAATTTCATGCACATCGGCTTTTGGATTGACGATGCATGCTGCGTTCGCCCATGCAGTCCATCCGGTAATCTCCGGGCCGGGAACGCCTTTTTTTCGGCATCGCCTCACCAGGCGGGCGGCTTTTCGCCGGAGCTTTTTCGTTCCCCTGTTCAGCAAAACCCGTATAATCGAAAAGAGCGCAAGGCCTGCTGCAGGCAAGGCAAAGAAGGGCGTCCAGTTAATGAGAGCTCCCGTTTTTTTCGCGGCGGCGGGCGCCGGACCGAAGAGCGCTTCAAGCTGCCTTTTTGTTTCGCTGTCGCTGTTTTTGCTATAGGCAAAGGGATCCGTTTGAGTGAAAGCCGGCGTCGGTTCAAAGAGTCTCCAGGCTCCGTCCAGATAGACCTCGGGCCATGCATGCGCGTTGTTTCCGCTTATCGTTCCCGATCCCTTTTCATCGAGACTTACCCTGAATCCTTCCGCCATCCTCGCGGGGATTCCTCCCTCGCGGGCGAGCAGAACAAAGGCGCTCGCGAAATAGAGGCAGAATCCCTTTTTTTCCGTAAACAGGAAGTGCTCGATAGCGCTTTCTTTTTTCTGTTTTTTTCCGGCCTGAAGGGAATAGGTATACCCGGTGGAAAAATAGTCGAGCAGGTTTTGTATGTACCGGCGGTCTTTCTCCGGCCCCGTGCCGTCAGCTGTCAAGTCACGGGCCAAAGCGCTGATGCGCAATGAGCGCTCGCCCCCCGGATTGGCATAGGTTGAAAGAAAAGAAGCGTCTTCGGAAGACGTCGATGCCGCTCCCGGAATCAGGGCAGCCTTCAATCCGCGCCGCGCGCTCGGCTCGAAGCGGAGTCCTTTGTTTCTCGTCGCTTTTATTTTTACGGGAGCATCGGAAGAAAGTTCGACGCGTTCGGTGTTGAGTTCTATCGGTATGGAAGAGTAAAAATCCTCGACCAGTTCAAGAGCGAGGGTCGAGCCTGATAGGGCCGCTCCGGGCAGCGGCGCGATCCCCTCATCGCCGAAATATCCGTAGGGGAGAAGATCCCCCTCGTTTGTGTCTTCCAGCCAGAACACTCCGTTCCATACGACATATTTAGTCGCTGACAAATAATGGACGCTGTAGGGTTCGCCCCTCACGGCGAAAAGGGTTCTGTTCGAAAGGGTTACCGACGAGGGCATTTCGCCTTCTCCCATGGAGATACCGTAGCCGGGTATGTCGCGTATCAGGGGAAAGGAAGGCGCGAAACGGATAAAAAACGCGGTGAAATCCGGGGTTTTGAATATATGCGCCGCGCCGGGATTATACGCATTGAGGAGCATCAAGGCGATCGATAGAAGTATTCCCCCTGCAAGCGGGAATGAGACGGACTTGAGCCGCCTGAGAATATCGGTAGATCCCGAAGGGGAAAGCAAAAAGAAAAGGAAGGCGCTCAAGAGCGAAAGGACCAGCAGGGCAGGGACATTCAGTATGATTCCCGCGCACAGGCTGTTTGCCGCAAGAGCGCACAGAATAAAGGCCTTCCATTTTTTCATGCAGAGCAGATTGCCCTGCGCGATGCAGAAGAGGGCGTAGATTTCGGCGGCGAAGAAAGAGAAAAAGCCGAAGGCCCGCCCGGAACGCGCGAGCTCGAGCCATGCCTCCGCAAGGGATCGGCGTGACACGTTCACCTGGACGAGGACGATGCACACCGCGGCGAGGCCGAGAAGCACCGACAGGAGAAAGCAGAGCTTCTGCACCGGGCCTTTGATGGAGCGCCCGAAGAAGATGCAGCTTATGCAGAGCGCGGTCAGTATATAGAGGGCTGCCAGCGGGCCTTCCGCGCGCACAAGAAGAGAAAATACCGCGAGGGGAATGACGGTGAAAGCGAGCGCCAAAAGATAATGAAGGATGAGGGCGAGCCGTTTATGAGCAAAGGGCATTGATGATATCCTCCGCGCCGCGCCGCGAGTCGGCAAGCGCGAGTCGCGCCTTTCCCCCGTTCTCCGCCTGCCGCTCGATAAGGGTGTCGAGATATTTTCTTTCTTCGTCCGCGCGCGAGGGCGGCGGACAGATCAGCATGTGGGGTTCGCAGCCTCGCGTGAGCGCATGCTCGAACGCGGTAAACAGGTCGGTATTCGCCCGGACATTCTCCTGGCCCTTTCCGATTAACGGCCGGGTCGTGATGAGCAGCGTCGCCTGTCCCGGCAGAAAAGCGGAAGAGGGAAAGCGGGTGTCCGAAAAAATGATGTTCGTTGACTGATCGTAAAGCCGGGTAAAGTCATCGCTCGAATCGATGAGCGTTCTTTTTTCGTCCCCTCCGAGAACCATCGTTACCGGTATCAGTTCCCTCGAGAGATACTGAAGGACGGAAAAGAGCGCGCTCACGGCCATGTCTTCGGCGGCGAGCCTGTCCGCCCCCTGGCACTCGAGTGGCCATAAATCGAGGACTACGGTGAGGGCGGATGAGCGGGACTGTCCGTGAATGATTTCTCCCGGAATGCCGGTCGCGGCCCATCGCTTCCACGCGATCCGCCTCGCTGACCTGCCTGCCTGCATTTCCCGTATATACTCGAAGATGGTTATGTCGTCCTCGCTCGCGGCCGAGCCCGGCTGATCCGCTCCGGACGAGCGCGCGAGGCGCTCTATGTTCGAGTTGAGCTTGACCAGTTCGGGGAAGACGTAAAAGACGCGCCTCTCGATCGTTTCCTCGAGCTGAAAGATGCCGAGCGATTCCTTGAAGCTGTAGAGGGAAAGGCCGATGATATAGGTTCCCCGGTATGCGCACCTTATTTCCTCGGTATATACTTGGGAGTCTCCTCCCCCGGTCGACAGGGGCATTGAGTCCCGGAACGCATTGAGCTGACCCGGGGCGGAAAAGAGGCAGATCCCCTCGGCGACGGGGAGTATGCTTTCGTTTGCGGTATGCAGTTCGTAGCGGACTACCTCGCCTTTTAAGGGATGGTCATTCGAGAAGGTTTGGTGAAAGGTAAAGCTCAGCGACGAATAGACAAGCTGGACGAGCGAGCAAACGAGCACCGCCGGGAGCAGGATCGACAGCAGTGTCGACAGTACCCCGGAAAGCCCGCTGAAGGTATTCAGGATGAACGAGATGGTAAAAAATGACAGGAGCGCGAGAGGCTTTACCCGAAGACGCATTGCCTACAGCCCGGTCGGTTTTTGAATGTCGGCGCAGATGGACTGGATGCAGTGGAACGCATCGGTCGCGTTGAGCCTTGCCTGGGACGAAAGCTGTATCCGGTGCGCAAGAACCGCCGGTGCGAGGGCCTCGACGTCTTCCGGCATGACGAAGTCCCTTCCTTCGCAGGCTGCCCGGGTGCGCGAAGCCTGCTGCAGGAAAAGAGCCGCCCGCGGGCTGGCTCCGAGCCTGATGTCCTGATGATGGCGGGTAGCGCGGACGAGAAGCACCATATAGTCGCGTACCGGGTCGGCGACGTGGATATGCGATATTGCTTCGCGCGCCTGCCGGACTTGATCGGGAGTCGAGACCGTCCTCATCAGAGCGTTCGCCGGCGCGCCGGATCTTCTCTTCAGAATTTCCCCCTCTTCGTCCGGGGTCGGGTAGCCCAGGGAAAAGGACAAGCCGAAGCGGTCAAGTTCCGCCTCGGGCAGGGGAAAGGTTCCGGTAAAACTATTCGGGTTTTGCGTCGCGACCAGGAAAAAAGGCTGGGGCAGGGGACGGGTTTTTCCGTCGATGGAAACCTGTGCGTCCTGCATGGCTTCGAGAAATGCCGACTGCGTGCGGGGGGACGTGCGGTTCAGCTCGTCTGCGAGAATGAAGTTTACGTTGATCGGACCCTCGCGGTATACGAATTCGCGGAGCAGCGGGTCCCATATGTTCATGCCGAGCACGTCGCCCGGCAGCATGTCCGGGGTAAACTGGATGCGGGAAAAACTCATGCCTGCGGCCCGGGAAAGGGCCATCGCGAGGGTGGTCTTGCCGACGCCGGGTATGTCCTCGATCAGGACATGCAGACCTCCGAGCAAGCCCATAACCGCGAGCTTGACGGATGACAGTGATCCCACGAAAATTTCCGAGACGGCTTTTTCGAGATCCGATGCGAGGGCAGAAACGTCAGTTGCTTTTTCGTCGAGCATCGCGGGTCTCCTGAATTGAGGGTTAAAATTTGTCGCGCGTGAGCGGGGTGCCAATCCAGACACCTTCCGCCCCGAGATATTCCTTGCGTTGTCCATCGATCAAAAACTGGACTGATTTAACAGTAGGAAAGGCAGTTGCGGTGAACACGATCTGTGAAAGCTGTCCGAGGTATCCTTCGATGCCGAATTGGTTAAACTGGAATTCCTCGCTTACGTTCAGCGTTGCGTTTCCGTCCTTGACTACGGCCGAAAGAAGGCGCGTGCCCTGCGGGATGAGCGAGCGGAACCCTTTGCCTGCCTCGGCGCTGCTGGTGCCCTTGAAAAGGGCAGCGAGGGCTTCGGAAAGCGGTGAGTCTGTTACCGGAATTTCACGGATGACCTCCCGTCGGATAACGCTTCCGTCGGCGTCGATGGTCACGAAAAAGAGAGTCGTTTTTCGTGTTGCGGGGGTTTTTACGGTGTCACTTTTCGCCGCAGGCGTTTTTACTGCAGCGGCTGCGGGCGTCGAAGCGGGCTTTGCGGCGGGAACAGCGGCAGCGGGTTCCTTTGCGGGGGACTTGGCAGAGGGTGTCGTTTTCCCTGTTTTTTCTGAAGATGCAAGAGGTTTGCTTTCTGCCTCAGGCGCCTTTTCGCCGCTGCCGTCGCCGTTTTGGTTTTTCGCCTCTGTTGCATCAGCGGGTGTTTCTACTGTATTGATCACCGGAACAACCGGTTTTTTGTCTGCGTCCGTAAGAATGAGGGTTTTTTTATTTCCCGAAAACAACTCGAGGGCGCCGGTTTTTTCCAGAACGCCGAGTATTACATCCTTTTTAAGGAAGAAAAGCACGATTATCAGAAGAATAACTGCAATCCAGAAGAGACATCCAAGTGAAGCCGGTTTTTTGTTCTTTTTTACTGCCATGAGGTCATGATACGATGATTTTCCGCTGTATGCAAGGCCGTTTTTTTCTTGTATAGTGTATATTGTGAGAAAACTTGAAGGACTGTCAGCTTCCCGCGGTATCGTTATCGGACCGGTATTTTGTCTTGCAGGCGAAGCGCCAGTATCAATTCCTCGTTATCAAATAACCGGGAGTACGGTTGAGGCGCAATGGAAGCGTTTTGAAATCGCGTTGGATCAATCCAGGGATGAAATTTTTCTTTTAAAGGATGACCGAAACAGGGAACAGTCGGAAATCCTGGAAGCGCAATTGATGATGCTTTCCGATCCGGAATTCATTCCGCAAATCAAAAAAGACCTGACTTCCAAATTGTTTAATATAGAAAGCATTCTTATGGAAAACGTCGAGACTGCCGCAGCCCTTCTCCGGACCACCGGGGATACCTATCTGGCCGAGCGTGCGATCGATATAGAGGATGCCTTTGGCCGGCTGATGGGCCATTTGCTGCAGAAAAGCGGTACGCCCGTGCAGGGTGCCCAGATGAGCCGTTTTATACCGCCGGGAACGATTCTTGTCGCCAAGAACCTGAAGCCCTCGGAGGCCCTTGCCCTGAAATCATCCGGTATAATCGGAATTATTCTGGAAGAGGGCGGAGCTACCAGTCATGTCGCCATCCTTGCCCGTTCCTGGCATATACCCGCGGTAATGGGCGTTCGCGGAATTCTTGGGCAGCTCACCGGCGGAGATCAGGTTATTCTTGACGGCTTTGACGGTCTTGTAGTTTGCGAGCCTTCGCCCGACGTGCTGGCCTCTTACCGCTCCCGCTCCCGGACGGAAAACCGGATGCAGGAAGAGATTGCCCTTCAGCACTCTGCCCTGGTGGGCGTACGGGCCGAAACCCTTGATGGAACCGTGCTGTCCTTGAGAGCGAATATCGCCATTGCCGAAGAGGCTCTTTCCGCGAAAACGGAAGGGGCGGAAGGAGTCGGTCTGTTCAGGTCGGAGTTTCTGTTTCTCGGCGAGAGCGGATATCCCGATGAGGACACCCAGTTCGAATCGTACCGGACGGCCGTTGAATACATGAACGGAGAGCCGGTGATTATCCGCACTCTCGACGCGGGCGCCGACAAGATGCTTGCCGAACAGATGGAACTCGCGGAAAAAAATCCCCTTTTGGGATGGAGAGCGGTCCGCTACTGTCTCGACCGGCGGGACATGTTCAAGGAACAGCTCCGTGCGATGCTTCGTGCGAGCGTGTACGGAGACCTCCGGATTATGTTCCCGATGATCTCCAACGTCGAGGAACTCGACGCCGTGCTCGATGTCCTCGAAGAGGCAAAGGCGGAATGCGTCCGGGACGAACTTCCGTTCAACAAGGACATCAAGGCGGGGATCATGATCGAGATACCCGCCGCGGCCGTGTGCGCGGACCTGCTGGCGCAAAAGGCCGATTTTATGTCAATAGGGACAAACGACCTGATCCAGTATACAATGGCGGTCGACCGGGAAAATCCCAAGGTCGCTCACCTCTATGACTGCTACAACCCGGCTGTACTGCGCCTCATCAGGCAGACAATAGAAGCCGGAATAAATAAGGGAATCGACGTTTCCATGTGCGGGGAAATGGCAGGGGATCCTGCCTCGGTTTTTTTGCTGATGGGAATGGGCTTGCGCAGCTTCAGTATGATTCCTTCCCTGATTACCCAGGTCAAGGAACTCATCCGGAAGGTTACGCTTACAGACGCAGTCGAACTTGCGGAAGCGGCGCTTGAATTGTCCGCAGCCCGAGAAATCCGGAAACTAGTACAGGAAAAACTGAAAACGTATGAATGATGAAATGAAAGTAAACGCCGCGGCACTTGAAGCCGCTCCCGCAGAACGCGTATTTGACCACCGTAATTTTTATCGCAACACCCCGCTCGTCGTCATCGTCGGCAGGCCGAATGTAGGAAAGTCAACCCTGTTCAACCGCCTCCTTCACAAGAGGCGCGCCATTACCGATCCGACTCCGGGCGTAACCCGCGACCCGATCGAGGATACCGCATTTGTGAACGAAAAGCCGATCCGGATAATGGACACCGGCGGTTTTAAACTTGACCGGAAACCCGGCACCGAAGAATCCATCATGGACGAGCTTGTCGTCGAGAAAACCCTCTCCTCCCTGAAAAAAGCGGACGAGATACTTCTCCTTCTCGAGGCAGGTCAGGCTACCGCCGAAGACGAGGAGTTCATCGAGCTCCTCCGCCCTTACTGGAACAAGCTGATCGTCGCGGTCAACAAGACCGAGGGCGGCCGCAAGGAAGCCGAGGCATGGAACTTCCTCAAGTACGGATTCAACGAGGTTCATTTTATCAGCGCGGAGCACGGAGACAACATTACCGAACTCGCCGAGGCAATAACCAAGCGTCTTGATTTCTCGAAGGTCGAGGAAGGCGAAGAGGAAAAGTGCATCCGCATCGCGATCGTCGGAAAGCCGAATACCGGAAAGTCGACGCTCTCGAACCGGCTCACCGGCTCGGACGCATCGATCGTCTCGGAGATCGCGGGAACCACGCGCGACGTCGTCGAGGGAAACTTCGAGTACAAGGGACGGAAATTCCAGGTTCTTGACACCGCGGGAATTCGGCGGAAATCACGGATCCACGAGGATATCGAATACTATTCGGTTAACCGCGCCATCAAGACCCTCAAGCACGCCGATATCATTTTTCATCTTATCGACGCGAAGGAAGGCCTGGCCGACCAGGACAAGAAGATCATCGCCCACGCGACAGAACACGGCATCGGCGTTATATTCATCCTGAACAAATGGGATACCATGAATCAGGACAAGAAAACCTTCAAGGATGCGGAGAAGAACATGAAGATCATGTTCGGCCAGATGGAGTACGCTCCGGTGCTGGCACTGTCCGCGCTGAGGGGTACGGGCATCAAGGAACTGCTTACACTGGCGATTACCATGTATGCGCAACTGTCCAAGAGGATCGATACCTCGGCTCTGAATCTCGGCCTGAATGACTGGGTGACGGCGTCTCCCCCTCCCCAGGGACGGATGAACAAGTTCAAGATCCGGTACATCGTACAGACACAGACGAACCCGGTTCAGTTTCTCGTTTTCGCCTCGAGACCCGAGGCGGTCACGGCATCCTATTTGGCTTATATACGGAACCAGATCCGCAAGGATCTCGGATTCGGCCTCATCCCGATCGTGGTAGAGGTGAAGGGCAGCCGGAAAAAATGGGAGCTGCGGGAAGGTTAAGGCGGATTGCGGAATGGCGGAATTTTCAATCGGTGAGCTTGAAAAGGCAACCGGGCTCAAGGCCCACGTCCTTCGCTACTGGGAAGAAGTGATTCCTTTTATTCGGCCCAGAAAAGACGACCAGGGGCATCGTTTTTACAGTCCAAGGGACGTCGAGCTGATCTCGAGAATCAAATATCTTGTCCAGGAAAAAAAATATACGATTGAGGGCGCCGGCGAGCGCCTTCTGACCGAGTTGACAGACCCGGGAATTACAAAGACGCACATTTCACTGGATGCAATACGCGCCGAACTGCTAGGCGTATACGCAATTGTAAAGAAATGGAAAGATTGACGAATCCGACAGGACAAGTTTAAACTCTAATCTTCATTGTCCGTGCCTTGCCGGACTCAACACCCCGAAAAAGGGGAAGGGAAATTTTTACATGAATGAAAACAACGATGGTGAAAACAAGCCTTTTTATCAGAATATCGTAGCCCAGCATAAAAGAACTTCCAAGCCGCCCAAACATGGTAAAGAAGGAAGTGAAAACGCCGGCCGTTCTTCTGACGGAGAGCGCTCTCCCCGTGGAGATATCCGCGAAGGAAGCGACAACCGCGCTCCCCGCCGCGAAGAGCGTGCGGGCAGCGACAGCCGCTTTCAACGCAGCGACGGACGCGCCCCCCGCGGCGACAGCCGAAGCGGGAGCGACTCGCGCGGACCGCGCACTGACAGAAGCGGAAGCGGCGGCGACAATCGCGGCGGCGGCGGCGAAGCCCGCTACCCCCGCCCGGCGCCCCGCGGCGACAGCCGAAGCGGAAGCGACTCGCGCGGACCGCGTTTTGACTCCCGCGGACCGCGCCCCGGTCCTTACAGCGGCGGCGGCGAAACCCGCTACACACGGAGCGACAGAAGCAGCCCTTCGCGCACACCGCGCCCAAACAGGGGATACCCCCGTACTGCAAGCCAGGCTGCGTCTCCTGCCAACGATGCCGAAAGCAGCTTTGCCAGGGAAGAGGCAGCACGCGAAAACAGGAGTGTAAGCGGAAACGGATACTCAGGGAGCGATACGCGCGCGCCGACGAGACGGGACGTCGAAAATAGTTTTGCCCGGAGCGAAGCCGCCCGTGAAAAAACCGGATCAGCGGATGCCCCGGTCAAGACCTATGCGCCCCGCAAGCCCTTTGCGCCGCCCCCGGAGTTCACTCCGGTCTTTGGCGACCTGCCGGAAGAAGCGAAAATGCTGCTCGAAAGTTTCCCGCAGATCGTCGATGCCGTGTTTCCCCTCGACGCAAAAAAAATGCAAACCCTTTCCACGGAAATACGGGATCTCTCCCATGAACTCACCGACGAGCGGGGAGAGCGGCGCATCGGCTACATGAACGAGCCCGCCGTTCTCTCGGCTTATATCCGCTATTATATGTGGTGGAATCTTATCCGCATCACCCGGCTTCTCATCTCGCTGCCGATCAAGCTCGAGGACGGGGACGCCGCGGTCGATCTCGGCTCCGGGCCGCTGACCGTGCCGATAGCGCTCTGGATGACGAGACCCGACCTTCGTGACAAAAAAATCACCTGGTACTGCGTCGATATTTCCCAGGGAGCGCTGGCAGCCGGCGAAGAACTCTTTCTGTCCCTTGCCGCGAAAACCGGAAACGAGCCCTGGCAGATTACCCGCATCAAGGGGGAAAGCGGCGTATCGCTCCGCCGAAGGGTTGCCCTCGTCACGAGCGCGAACATGTTCAACGAGCTTTTTTGGGACAACCCCCTGCCGCTCGATTCCCAGGCGATGCATCACGCCGAGGAAATTTCCGCCTACGCGGAGCCCTCTTCATCTATTCTGGTAATTGAGCCCGGGGTCCCCCGCGCAAGCCGCTTTATATCCCTGATGCGCGACGCTCTCATTTATATCGGGTACAAGCCGGTCTCGCCCTGCCCGCATGACGGCGTGTGTCCCTTTCCCGGACTCCGTAACGGAAAGTGGTGCCACTTCGTGTTTGATACCGTCGATGCGCCGTCGAAGCTTCACAAGCTGTCGGACGAAGCAGGCCTTGCCAAAGACCGGGCAGCGCTCTCCTTCATTTTTGCGCAGAGAAAAGCCATGCCCCTTGAAGCCCCCGTCGAGAGTCTTGAGGCAGAAGATGAAAAAGCGAGTTCTACAGAAATCGTCTCTCGCATTTCGGGTCTCTTTCCGAACCTCAAGGTACGTATAGCCTCGGACACGATAAAGCTGCCTGATTTCTATACCGGGCGATACGGGTGTTCTGAATTGGGAATGGTGATGGTGACGGGAACCTATCAGGCTGCCGATTACTTGAAAAATTGCTCGTCGGGAACCCTGATAGAAGTGCCGATGCCGGACCGGAAAAATCCGGACCGGGATCAGAAAACCGGCGCGATTCTCATTCGTCTGAAGTAGAAACTTCCGGCGCGTTTTTGGAAAGCGGGTCCGTCCTGAAAATCTTGGCAAGCTGCTTGCGGGTTGTATCAAGATCTTTCGGGTAGGGCGCGATAAAGTCCATCATCTTGCCTGTGGACGGGTGCGCAATCTGCATCCGGTACGCGTGCAGTCCCAGCCGGTCGAGCAGCGCACGTTCGCCGAGCTCGTCGCCGTGCCACTTGCGCTTGATCTTCGAGAGCATGAGCGGATCGCTCTTTCCGTACAGTGGATCGCACACGATGGTCAGCCCCGAGAGCGCAAGGTGTACGCGAATCTGGTGGGTGCGTCCCGTGATCGGCTTTGCCTCGATCCAGCAAAAAGGCCCGCAGGCCCCAAGGTAGGTAAATACCGTTCGCGAGTCCTTCCCTTTGCTTTTGTCCTTCACCGTCCGGTGCTTTGAGTCCCCGTCTATGCGCAGCGGAATATCCACCTCGATCGTATCCCAGTCAGGACGTCCGTACGCGAGCGCGTGATACGTTTTATCAACTTCCCTGTTTTCGAATGACATGCTGACCGTCCGGTGCGCTTCCTCGTTTTTTGCATAGAGGACAATACCGGAAGTGTCCTTGTCGATCCGGTGCACGGCAAAGAGGCGGCCCCCGTTTTTGCATATTTCCGCCGTCGCAAGCACATCGAGCCTTGGTGCGTCCGGATCCCAGCGGTCCGCCGCGACGAGAAGGCCGGAACTTTTATTGAGAGCGACTATATCATCATCCTGATAAATTATGGTAAAAGAAGGTGTCTGTTTCATATGTGCTACTATAGCAGATCTCGTCCATTCTGTCCCAGTTTGACAAAGCATCCTTTTCAACCGAAAATAGAGTTATTCGGATAAATGGATCTGCCAATAGAGAGGGGGAGTGTATGAAGCCTTGTTTTTTGTCGAATCGGCTGGTTTTTTCGATGATTTTTACCACGGCCGGCCGATGCGGATGCAGGTAAAGGAATGATGATGTCATTTTTCCGCAATCTTGTCCAAAAGTTCACCCTGCCTTTTCATAATCCCGCCGGCCGGGATGAATATCCCCTGACCTTTCAGAAAGAGCTTAATTATCAGAGCAGCAGTCTTCTGTTTCTGTGCGCCTTCGTCATGTCACTCGCCTGGCTTTCCTACATCCCGCTTGACAGGCAGCTGCATCCTGATGAGCCCCTCATCGTTTTTCTTCGTTTCGGATTGACGGCGACCGGGCTCCTCCTGATGATCCTTCATCTGAGCAATAAATTCTTTCACCAGAGCCTTTTTCTGTTTACGGCCGGCGGTGCCTACCTGGTAATCGCGACCGGCCTCATATCAGCGCTTTCGAAGGGCGATTCCGTCTATGTCGGCGGCTACCTTTTTATCCTCACGATCCTTGCCGTCGTTCCCTTAAGGCGGCGGTCGGCGCTGTTCATCCTCTATGTTTCGCTCGCCGTTTTTTTCGGTGTGGGGTTTCTCAAGGGGATGAACTTTGATTCGGAACGGTCGCGCTACAGTCTGAACGATCTGATATCCACCACGGTGGTCTCGACCCTTTTGATTATCCTCTTGGACGGTATTCGTTTCCGCAGCTGGCAGAAGTCGCGCAAGATCGTGGAGCAGCGCGAGGAGCTGAAGGCGGACAAGGGGAAGATCGACAAGCTTCTGCTGAATATTCTGCCGGCGGCAATCGCCGAGGAGCTGAAGGAAAAGGGCTCGGTAAAACCCGTGTTCCATAAGGCGGCGACGATCGTCTTTACCGATTTCGTCAGTTTTACCAAGATCAGCGAAAACCTGACCCCTGAAGAATTGGTCAGCGAGCTCGATGCCCTGTTTTCCGTATTTGACAGCATTATGGAAAAGCACTCACTTGAAAAGCTGAAGACCATCGGCGACTCATACATGTATGCCGGCGGAATTCCCGTCGTGAACAATACCCATGCCGTCGACGCAGTCCTCGCGGCAATCGAGATCCAGGACCACATGAACAAGCGCAACAACGATAAGCTGAAAACCGGCTCGATCGTATTCGAGCTTCGCATCGGCATCAATTCAGGGCCCATCATGGCCGGCGTCGTCGGTGCCAAAAAATTCGTGTACGACGTTTGGGGGAATTCGGTCAATTTTGCAAGCCGCATGGAGTCGGCCGGCGAAACCGGGCGGATCAACATTTCACGCTCCACCCATGAGCTTGTCAAGGATTTTTTCGACACCGAATTCCGCGGACAAATTGTCGCGAAGAGTTCCGGCGCGGTCGACATGTATTTCATCACCCGCATAAAGAGCGAATTGTCCCTCGATTCCCGCGGCAGTATCCCGAACGAGCGTTTTCTGGAAATGTACAGGAAGATAGGTAATTCATGACCTACTTGTAAAATCAACCTGAAAAGTTGGATTTACGGGGGGCGATAGCTTATACATATATTGAGAGGTATAAGCCATGAAGAAAAGCACCCTGTTGTCTGTAATATCTGCTGTTTGCATAATCCTGCTGTTTTCCGCCTGTTCCTCCGGTTATGAACCGGCATGGAAAAGCAAGGCGGGGAAAGCGTCGATATCCATAAGTTTCAGCACAATGCAAGGCCCCTCATTGGCATCCTCTTCATCCGACCGCGCTGTTTTCCAGGGCTCCGGCTTTCTCTATATCCGCACCGTCGGCGGACCCGTTGGCGCCTCCGGGCCTTTATACGGTCCATTCGCCCTTTCCTCGGGGCAAACATTCGAAACCTCCGAAATACCGGCAGGTGATTATACGAACGTGGTTTTTATTTATACGGCGAAAAATGTTGATGCTGAAAAAGCAACCTATTCAGGCGCGGAATATACTTTCCGCCAGCTCATGCTTCTGAGCGACGATGTTTTTTCCGCGATAATCGGTGACACGAATACCGAACACCCTCTGGATGCGATTCTTGATGGCAATGCGACGGGAAAGAAGTACGGACCCCTGACTATCACGGAAAGCGTGACGAATTCGCTCGTGATGACATTGACCCCTATTACGGGATCGAGTTTTGCCGTCGACATGAACAATACAAAAAACATCACTCTGGTCGGTGATAGTACTACCCTTGTCAGAAGATTTATTCGCCTAGCGAATGTCGGATTTAACGGTACCCCTCCTCCCAGTGCAAACCTTTCTGATCTTGTATGCAAGCTTTCTACGGAAAGCGGAGCCGTCATCTCGAATGTCGCATTGTACGATTCAAACGGCATCAAAATGCCCGGATTAACCGATACCCCCGGCGTTCCTGGAAGTCATGAATATAAAGTGCCGTATACCGCAGGTAATTATTTTTTCTTCTATATTGAATATAAAGCCCTTACGGTGAATCTGGACTTCAGCGCGATATTTACTGGCGCCTATCCCCTCAATGTAAGCTTCAACGGCGGGGACCCGAGCGTGAACGGCAAGAAAATGTTTTTTGGTCTGTATGACTCGTCTGGTATGGGTCCGAACGGGCCCAATGGAACCATGCTCGGTATGGGTATGTTCACCATCGCCCCCGACGGTACCGGATTCGGACAAGCATACGCGTTGGGAACGTCACAGCTTCTGCTCCTGCCAATTGGCACTACTGTTTATGTATCCGGTTTTGTCGATATAGCCGGAAACTACAGCGGTATTACCGACTTTACAAACCCGGCAATAATAAACGGAATGATGCCGCATTATGGCGACCTCGCGGTAAACAATCTGATGCCGGTCACGATCAACGGGCCGGGAACGACAGTTCCGTTCAATATGGGAATGCCGGTGTGCATGAACCATGTGTTCTTTGTAGCACCAGATACGAGTGGTTTAGGTACTGCTACTAGCGGTTCCGGTTCGGGATCTACTATCGCGAATGCGTGTACGCTGAATCAGGCGATAACCTTTGCGAATAATGCAGGCGGCTCGTCACAGATATACCTGACCGGGGTAGTGATTTATCCTACGATGTTACCAACTGTTTCCTCCGTAATAACTATTATGTCTCTCGGGAATGTATCGCAAACGTTAAGCCTGACTCATGGAAATTCTCCTTTTTATCTAGGAACAGGTTCTGAACTCACTCTTGCGAATATTATTATTGATGGTAATTCAGTTTCGCGATACGGTAGTCTTTTTAGCATGATTGTTGCTGGTAGCACATGTACACTTGCAAATGGAGTGGTAATAAAAAATGTGTTGAGTAATGGTACAGGAAATGGCGGTGCTTTTACTATAACTGGTTCGACACTCAATATTGTTGGCGGTTCTATCATGAGTTGTTCTGTAACAGCCGGTAATAATGGCGGCGCAATTGTCCTGAACAGCGGGACAATCAATATGATAGGAGGAAGTATATCCGGGAATACAGCTGCTAATAATGGCGGAGGCGTATATATGGCGGCTGGCGCATTTACCATGACTGGAGGCGCTATATCGAACAATACGGCAACCAACGGGGCTGGGATTTATATTGCTGGCGGGGTTTTTACAATGACCGGAGGCAGTATTTCTGGTAATACAACAATGGCAGCAGGTTATGGCGGAGGCTTGTTTCTGTATGCACCTGGTATTATCAATTTTACATCCGCAACACCATTGGGAGCGATAACTAGCAATACTGCTACAACTGAGGGCGGAGGGCTTTACTGGAGTACCGGTACTGTCAATTTTAACGGGATTTCATGTGTAACTGCCGCCAATGTTCTTGCTCTTTCGATTTTCAGCGGAAACACTGCACCGGCTTCTGCAAATGTAGGGCCTTGATTTGGAATTGAAAAAGAGGAATCCTGAAATGGATTCCTCTTTGCATTTGATATTCGGATGCACGGCATGCGCTCATCCATCAAAGGAGCAAGAGCATTGTATTTGAAAATTATCTGTTCTTCGATTGACTGAATTTGCATTCTTCATTATATGACACTTAACAATCAGTCAAGTTATTATGGCGCAATGCCTTAGTTCCCTGCTTGTCGATACCGGCAATGGTGCGAATCGAGGCAATGTTTTTTTTCATGCCGAAGTGCGACGCTATCATGGCAAAGCATGCAGGTTCGCAGTCGGTCTCATCATGGTCGGCGTAAGCCTCATTCCGCGACATTTTTATTGTAAATCATGGTTGTTTAAGGGACAACTCTTAAAACTCGATACATCCCCCCTCTCACACCGGTATCTCCAGCTTGAAGACGCTGCCTACGCCCTCGGTGCTCTCGACGGAGACGGAGCCGCCGTGGGCCAAGGCGATGTGGCGGACGATGGAGAGGCCGAGGCCGGTGCCGCCCTGGTCGCGGCTGCGGCCTTTGTCGATGCGGTAGAAGCGCTCGAAAATACGGGCCTGGTCCTTTTCGGGAATGCCGATGCCGTTGTCGGCGACCGTGCATATCAGGCGGTCTTCGCCGTTGGACTCATCCCGTTCGAGATACACGGTGACGGCGACCTTGGCTTCCGGGGGGCTGTACTTGACCGCGTTGAAGACAAGGTTTGTCACTGCCTGCTCGATCAAGCCGGGGTTAACGGCACATATCAGGTTATCCGGGCAGGAAAAGATGAGGCTTGTCTTTTTTTTCCTGGCTTCGTCCTGACAGAGATTCTGCACGTCCTTCATCAGTTCGCAAACGCGGGTGTCTTCTTTTTTCAGCCATTCCCGGTCCTTGTATTCATTTTGCTCGAGGCGCGATATCGAGAGCAGGTCGTCTATGATGGCCCCCAGACGCGAGGCTTGTCCGTCCATGATATCAAGGAACCGGCGTGCCGCTTCGGGATCATTGATCGCGCCGTCCTTGAGTGTTTCGATAAAGCCCTTTAGTGAAGTCACCGGGGTTTTAAGCTCATGCGAAACGTTCGCGACAAAGTCCTTTCGGATGCGCTCCAGTTTTTTCAACTGAGTGATGTCGGTGAATACCAGAAGCTGGTCCATGCTGTCCTCGATGCCGTTCGACTTGACCAGCAGATACTGCGTGCCGATCTTCGACGGGGAGCGCAGCTCGACGGTCCTTTCTGTCTCTCCCTTTTCCGGGTTCATCGCGAAGTCGACAATGTCGGTATTCCGGACCGCCTGGAGGAGGGGAAGCCCTACCGTCTCATCGGAAGTAAAATGAAAGAGATTTTCAGAGGCGCGGTTAACGCGCAGCACAGTGTTGTTGGAATCGAGCACAATGAGCGCATCGTTCATTCCGGAAAGAATAGCCTTCGATTCGCGGTTCTGCTCGTCGAGGGCCTCTATTTTCTCGCGGAGCTTTTTTGCCATTTGGGAAAAGGTATTTGACAGCTCGACGAACTCTATCGGGAATCCGCTGGAGTCGAATTCGATGTCAAGCTTTCCCGCCGAGAATGAGCGCGCTGCGGTTTCAAAATTTTTCAGGGGAAAAATAATACGTGAGGAAACGAGATAGGAAACGGCGAGGGCTGCGAGGAGAATGATGACCGCCGCGATTATGATTGTCAGCATCATTTCCCGCGAAGCCGAATCGATATAGTTAACGGGGACAGAAATCCGGATTACCATGTCCTTGTAGGGAAGCGCGAAATACACCAGAGGTTTGTTCAGGGTATTGCTGAAGCGCACGTTTCCTTTTTCGTAACCCGAGAGGGCCGATGCCACTTCGGGCCGACCGCCGTGGTTTTCAAGAGTCGCGGGATCGACGCTCGAGTCGGCAATTACCGATCCATCCTTTGCGATGATCGAGATCCTGAAGTCCTGTTTTGTGCCGAACGCCTTGCAGAATTTCTGGAGGGCGGGCCCTTCCATCGGTTCGCTCTGAGCGGAGATGAAGTGAGCTATCGAATAGCTGAACTGCTTCAGGTTGTCCTCGGTCTGTACGTAGGCGCTGTCCCTGAGGGCGACAAGACTGACGATCGTAAAGGAAGCGACGGC
>JAYVSC010000190.1:0-10423 GCA_043775705.1 Spirochaetales bacterium
AAGAGCCCAGAGCGGCGGAACGGGTGTGCGCCCGAGAAGCGTTTGAAGTTTGCGCACGAGGGCTCCGCCGGTCTGCGCGGTGATGAAATACAGGTCGGGCTCGCCGTCGCGTGAACCGAAAAAAAGCTCTTGTATAAAGGGTCCGGCTCCATCCTGGAAAATATCTTCCTTTGCCCCGGTGTTCATGAATACCGCATATGGATTGTTTATGATAACCGCCGCCCAAAGACCATTCTTTTTGATGATCAGCACGGGGAATCCCGCGTACATGGGGTCGGTCGCGCCGTGATCGATCTGGTCCCAGAAAAAGTCGCCGAATATATCGGTGTTGTAGAATTTGGTGCGCTTGTTGGACAGCTCGAAGCCAATGTTTTTTTCGCCCATGCCGTAAAACCGGCAGGTACTGTCATACTTGAACGCAAAGAGCCACTTGTTTTTGCAGACGCCGAACCCCCGGCCCATTTCGGACTCCAGCAGGGTTTTTCCGTCGAGGGTCAGGGTCAGTTCCCCCTCTGGGCCGGCCGTCAGGGTCGCCTTCGAGGCTGTGTTCCCGAATTCTTCCGGTGTGAGCTCCGCAAAGCTTGCCGAGCCGTTTGGCCAGCGCTCTCCTGCAACCTGAACCCGGAATACATCCGCACCGCAGTCCGTGATGCGGACCTTCCCTGCGTCCTGAGAATCAAATACAAAATTATTGACTGTTTCTACCTTGTGAAAATTCATGTGCGTACTTCCCTGGTTCAACTTTTCGACGTTGCTTCTGTGTCTTTCGGCGCTCCGGCATGCTAAAACATGGATTTAAACCGTTTTAACTGCTGGATATCAGCATAACCTGATACGGGAAAAGCGTCAATTGAATAGGAGAGAAGCGTATAAATGTGACCTTTCCTAGCCGATCTTGTTGATATCGTACGGCGTTTCCTGGTATACGAAATAATTCAGCCAGTTCACGAACAGGAGATTCGCGTGAGACCGCCAGGTGTTGGGCGGAATGCGCGCGGGATCGTTGAGCGGATAATAGTTTTTCGGCATCTCGATTTTAAGGCCCTTCGCGATATCCCGTTTGTACTCGCGCGAAAGGGTATCCGCGTCGTATTCGGCATGTCCGGAAACATAGATCGAGCGTCCGTCTTTGCTCGCGATGAGAAAGACCCCCGCTTCGTCGGACTCGGCCAGTATTTCCAGTTCCGGTATCTGTACGATATCTTCCTTGTGAATGGTGGTGTGCCTGCTGTGCGGTGCGCGGAAGGTGTCGTCGAAGCCGCGCACAAGCCTGTGGTTTGACTTGAGTACCCGGTGATCGAATATGCCGAAAACCTTTTCATCGAGTTTGTGCTTTCCGATACCGTACTGGTGGTGCAGCGCGGCCTGGGCTCCCCAGCAGATGTGCAGGGTGCTGAACACGTGGGTACGGCTCCAGTCCATGATACGGATCATTTCCTTCCAGTAATCCACCTCTTCAAACGGAAGGTTTTCCACCGGGGCTCCGGTGATGATAAGACCGTCAAATTTCTGGTCCTTTACGCTGTCGAAATTCCGGTAAAAGGTCTCGAGGTACTCGCGGCTTGTGTTGGCGGATTCATGGCTTGCCATCGTAAGCAGGGTTATTTCAATCTGGAGCGAGGTATTACCCAGAAGTCGTAAAAGCTGGGTTTCGGTCACTTCCTTCGTCGGCATGAGATTTACGATTGCGATTTTTAAGGGCCTGATGTCCTGCATCATTGCGCGCGTGTCGTCCATAACGAAGATGTTTTCTTCAGTCAAAATTTTGGCGGCGGGCAGGGCTGCGGGAATTTTTACAGGCATAGGGTTAAGCTCCTTGGGGCATCAGAATATATGCATTCTATAGGGATTTTCCGGTTTTGTCGATTGAGGTATCCCCCTCCTGAATTAATCGGGAAAGAATGGTATAATTTGATTTCTGAGGAGTATGAAAATGAAGAGAAATGGCTTTTTGACTGTTTTAGGCGCACTTCTTTGCATGGTTTCCCTTTTGTCCTGTTCCATCGGCCTTCAGCCTGCCTGGAAAGAAAAGGGAAAGACGGCTGTTTCCCTGAAATTTTCCGTTCTTCCCCAAGCAACTGCATTGTCTTCATCCCGGGCGGTCGCGGAAGGCGGCGGGTATTTATATATTAGAACCTTGGGAGGCCCGACGGGCTCAAAGGGACCGAACTATGGCCCGTTTACAATCGCCCCCGGCGGGGAGTTTAAAACTACCGATATTCCCGCAGGGACATATTCCAAGGGATTTGCAATACTGTTCGCCTCCGATCCGATTGACGGCATCCAGGATATCCTCAATCTGGAGGATGACGATTTTATCAACGCGGTCTCGGGATCGGCCTTCGTCGAGTCGGTTGCGCAGAGCACTGCCTCGGGTTTTATTACCGGCGAATTTGACGTGAATGAGGGACAGAATAATTCCCTGTCGGTCACGCTAGTCCCATTCGTCGGCGCTGCCGCCACGGTAAATATGGCTGATATGCAGTCCTACACCATTGCCTCTGCGGATCAGAATGCGCTGACGCGTAAATTTCTGAAGCTCATCGAAATCAACGCCCCTTCCGGTGTGATCATCACGGAACTTGTCTGCCAAACAAGCGGGGGGGCGGTCAGCCGGATGGTCCTGTTCGATGAAGACGGGAATCCTCTTCCCAATCAAACGGTGGATGATACATCGACCATCTTCAAGGCGGATTATATGACAGGCTCGACATTCTATCTGTATATCGAGTGTACGGGAGCTGAGGTGCATTTGAGCTTTCACGCGAACACCGTGGGGGGGAATGTTTCTGTTTCGATCTCCGGCGCCGCCGCTAGCGCGGGAAAGAATATATTCTATTATATAATGCCGGTGGCCTCAACAGGAAACCCTGTCGGTTTCGGGTCTTTTACAATTGCTCCCGACGGGACCGGTATCGGCTCGGTGAACGATTCTTTAACGGGCTATCCCGCAACTATTCCCGCAGGATCATACAATATATTTGCATACATCGATATGAACGAGAATACGGTTCCCGGCGATTGGTCTCCCGACGAGGGCGAGCCCGCGTTAAGCTCGACGGTGAACGTCACGGCGTCCGCAACGACGATTGCCCTAGTCCAGTCCGGTTTCAACCCGTTTACGCCGTACCCGGGATACGCGGTGTATTATGTGTCAAATCTGGGCGGCGGAGACGCGAGCGGCTCGTCCCCGTCGAATACGGGGACCCTTGATGCAGTGCTGACCGCTATAAACAACAATGGCTCTACTCAAACCGGGCCAATGAACTGGGTTGTTCTGACCGAAGATATTTCAAGGGCCGTGCCAACCTCAATTATGATGCCGACAAAAAAGGTAACGATCACCTCGCAGTATAAAGGGCCCGCCTTCAGTATTACTTTGGGGTATGCCTTTCTGAGCGGACCTTTCATTTCGGTAATCGCAAGCAGCTATTGCGCTCTGGAAAACGTGACCGTAAGCGGTACTCCTTATATGTATGCGGCCCCGGGCGGTTTGGTCAGCGTAATCGCGAGCGGAACTTTCGTAATGAAAAAAGGCGCACGTCTGGAAGGTAATTATATCAGTAACAGCGGCGGCGGAGTCTCGATCTCTGGCGGCAGCTTTATCATGGAAGGCGGTACCATCAATAATTGCTCCAGCAGTGGTTCAAGTGGCGGTGGAGTATATATTGTCGATTCTGGAAGCGGCTCCTTCATAATGACCGGGGGAACGATCTCGAATTGCAGCGCCTATGCGAGCGGCGGTGGTGTTGGTGTCGGCGGGGACAGCTTTACCATGACCGGCGGTACAATAACCGGAAATCAGGTTACCATGGCTGGCAGCGGCGGGGGTGTGCATGTGGGCGGAGGATCTCTTGCATTTGGAGGGGATGCGGTGATTTTTGGAAACAGCGCTCCCTCTTCCGGCGGCGGAATGTATCTTGCTGCCGGGGTCGCTTTTAGTTTTGTCGCCGGTTCTCCAAGTATTACCGGGAACAAAATTGCGTTTACAAACGATATCGGCACCGGAGTGTTTATCACGGGGAATGCGGCCGGCGCGGCTTCTCTTGTTCCTTATGTAACCGGCAATTATTATAATAACGGTACTATTTCATCAGGGACAGGAAGCGGAAATATTGGCTGGTAATTCTTAAGTAATTTCGGTTTGTAACTTTTATCCCATCGGAGCAGTAATTTCGCCGATGGGATTTTTTTTAAGGATTTCATCCACGGTGGAAAGCAGGGGTTCCTCTTCCTTGCCCCCCTCTCCACGATTGCTCATTTCACGATTTCCTGATATATTTTGACCTTATTTATCAGGGAGTTTTGAAATGAGAACCGTCCGGCGAATTGCTATATTGTGTGCTGCCATCCTTTTTGTGCTTACATCCTGCGCTTTCGGAAAACCAAAGACTGAAGTGCGCTTTACCATGCTTCCCGGGGAAATTCCTTCTGTTACCCCTTCCGGCTTTGATTCGACTGCCCCCGCTCCTCTTGCTCCCGCCGGCGGTTTCGTATATATCCAGACTGGATTCGGCCTTGATGCCCTTGTTTTGGGTCCTTATCCGGTAAAACCGGGAAAACCCCTTATTTGTACCGATATACCTGCCGGTACGTACCCCCGCATCGCGTTATTTTATAGTCCGGAGCCTGTTGCGTTCGTTCCCGTTATTGCTTCCGACGACAGGGATTTCTGGAACAAGGTGAATATGAGCGAATTCGCGACGGGAATCTTCCATGACGGCGGAGCTGCCGTTTTGTTTGGCGACCTCCAGATTAAGGGACTCAAAGTGCTGCAGGCAACGTTTATACCCATAAGCCGCCTGCTTTTTGACGCAGCCGATCCTGTGGCCCCTGCTGCCGCAGACACGGCCGGCCTCCTTCGCAAGCAGTTTATCCGCATCCAGGGCGGCACTTTCACCAGCATTTATGTGATGCTTTCACTATTTAACGACGAAGGCATCACCTATGCAGGGACCTTGAGTCTGTACGATGTCGGGGGCGTCCTGGTGGACACCAAGGCTCTGAACCGCCCGATAACCGCCGACTTGCCTGCGTCGGTTCTCTTCAATCTGCAGCCGGGTATTCCCTATTTTCTCTATCTCGAATACCGCGCGAAGGGCAACAGGAAGCTGGACCTCTCGTATTTTTAAAGTTTTATTCTCCGCCGATTGCGCTTGCCCCCTGATTTATTTTCAGGTATGATACCGGTCTATGGAATTTACACAAGAACAAATTGACGCGCTCGTATTGAACGAAGTCGCGCTCCTGAAGCGTATTGCCGGAGAACTCAAGATTCAAACCTCGCAGGTATCATCTGTCGTGTCGCTCGTCGCGGAGGGTTGTACTATACCCTTTATCTCACGGTACCGGAAAGAAATGCACGGCTCTCTTGACGAAGTGCAGGTTCGCGACTGCGACCATCTTTTCAAGAGCTACCAGAATCTCGAAACCCGCCGTCTGGAAATCGTCAAGGGCATCTTTGCCCAGGGCAAACTTTCGGAGAACCTATATACCAACGTAATGAAGGCTCAAACCCTGACCGAGCTTGAGGACCTTTGGGCCCCGTTCAAAAAGAAAAAGAAAACCCGCGGCATGGTCGCGATCGAATGCGGCCTCGAGCCCCTTGCCGATTTTATGGAACTGAACGAGAAGGCCGCAGTCGAGTCGAAAGCCGCGTCATTCGTCGTGACGAACGCCGAGAATGCCGAATTGTCGGTAGGAAGCGCCGCAGACGCGCTTCAGGGCGCTATGGATATTCTTGCCGAACGCGTCGCGCAGAACCCCGAGAACCGCGCCGACGTCCGCATGTATTACCTCAAGTCAGGACAGTTCATGGTTACCGGCGTGGGCGACGCAAACGTCGAGAAAGCCTCGGTGTATAAAATGTACTGGGACTACAAAGAGCCGCTCAACCAGATCAAGAGCCACCGCGTGCTTGCGATCAACCGCGGCGAGAGGGAAAGCATCCTTGACGTCAAGATCGACGTGGACGTTGACGGCGCCATCGAAATGATCGAGCGCAAATACACTATCTTCAATACCTGGCACAAGGAAGCCGTCGCCGACGGTATCGTTCGTCTCCTGTCCCCAGCCGTCGTGCGCGAGATACGGTCCGACCTTTCCGATCAGGCGGACAACCACGGCATCGCCGTGTTCAGCGAAAACCTCAAGAACCTTTTGATGCAGCAGCCGATAAAGGGCACGCGCATCCTCGGTGTTGACCCCGGCATCCGCACCGGCACCAAGTGCGTCGGTCTCGACGCGACGGGCAAGTACCTCGGCTCCTTCGTTATATACAACCACAAGCCCGCCGAGGGCGAGGCAGCCATTCTCAAGGCCATCAAGGACTATGACGTGCAGCTCGTCGCCATCGGGAATGGCACCGGTTCCCGCGACGTGCAGGAAGTCGTCGCCAAGGTAATTGCCGAGCATTGCCCGACGGTTCTCTACACCGTAGTTGACGAAGATGGCGCGTCCGTCTATTCCGCGAGCGACGTCGCGCGCGAGGAATTTCCCGAGCTTGATCTTACCATCCGCGGCGCGATTTCGATCGGCCGCCGCCTGCAGGATCCGCTCGCGGAGCTCGTCAAGATCGACCCGAAGTCGATCGGAGTCGGTCTCTATCAGCATGACGTAAACCAGAAAAAACTCTCTGAGATGCTCGACGAGGTAGTCGGCTCAGTCGTGAACAACGTCGGAGTAAACCTGAATACCGCGAGCTTCTCCCTTCTCAAGTTTGTTTCGGGCATTAACGGAACCCTCGCGAAGAAGATCGTCGCCTACCGCGAGACGAACGGCAAGCTGATGAGCCGCAAGGATCTGATGAAGGTCGCCGGCATGGGACCGAAGAGCTTCGAGCAGTGCGCGGGTTTTCTAAAAATTCCCGAGAGCGCAGACCCGCTCGACAACAGCTGGGTTCATCCCGAGAATTACAACGCGGCGCGCGTCGTGTACGAGCTCGTGCAGGGCAAGAGCGACGTGACCCACGATGTCCGTGCCGGGATCAAGACAAAGTTCGCGCTCGGCGAGCAGACCATCAGCGACATCATCGAAGAATTGAAAAAGCCGAACCGCGATCCGCGCGACGGATATCCGAAGCCGATCATGCAGAAAGGCGTCATTGCCTTTGAGGACCTGAAGGAAGGCATGATGGTTACCGGCAAGATTAAGAACGTGGTCGACTTCGGCGCCTTCGTCGATATCGGCATCAAGGAGACCGCGCTTCTCCATCTCTCCGAGATGAGCGACGCGTACGTGAAGGATCCGATGGACGTGGTTAAGGTCGGGGACGTAAAGGAATGCCGCATCATCGGCCTTGATGTCGACCGCCGCCGCATAAGCCTGAGCTGCAAGACCCAAGGCCCGGCAAAGCCCGGCGCCAATGCGGGAAGCGGAACTTCTTCATCGGGCGCAGGCAGTCCCTATGCGGGAACTCCCGGCGCAGGAGCCAAGTCCGGCAGCCCCGACGGTCAGCGCCGCGCGGTGGTAACCTCCGGAAGCCGTAATGGACAAGCTAAGGGTCCTGTGAAAGAAGATGACGGCATGACCTATAATCCCTTTGCCGCTCTTCTGAAAGGAAAAAAATAATCATGGCCGGAAAAGGGGATTCGATTAAAACCGGCATCCCCTCTCTTGCGTTTCCGTATACCCATAGCGAGCTTCTTGAAAAAGGACTCGCCGCACTGGGCTTTGAAACCGAAGAAACGACGGGCATTGGCCCCGCTCGCGTGCGGGGCATCCCTTCAATCATATCTCTTGTAACTCTTTATCTGAAAGAGCTCGTGCTCTTTAATGCGGTGTTCGATCTGGTCGGTGCCGAGACAAACAGCGAGCAGGGATTATGCGATCTGGTGGTCCGCCATATTCTGGACAGCCTTGCGCCCTGGAAAGAAATTGCCACCGCGCTGACTGAACCTGGTGCAGCCGAGAAGACAGGCAGCGCACGCCTCCATGTTGCGGACGCGGGATCAGGGGCGGGCTTTCCCGGAATTCCTCTCGCCATCATTTTTCCGGAGATCCAGTTTACACTTATCGAGCGCATGAGCCGTCGCTGTTCCTTCCTCGAGAATTGCGCGGCAATCCTGGGTTTGAAAAATGTGTTGGTTGTCAATTCGGAAGTGGAGAAGGCTGAGCGCCATTCCTTTGACCTGGTCGTGTTCAGGGCTTTCAGGCCGCTTGACCGCACGATGATCAGAACCCTGCTGGCGCTGACCCGCTCGGGCGGCATGCTCGCCGCCTATAAGGCAAAGAGAGAGAAAATCATCGAGGAAATGGCTGCGGTAGAAGCAGAGGTGAGCGGGTGGAAGATGATTAGGCTCTTCGTGCCCTTCCTTGAGCATGAAGAGCGGCACCTAGTGCTCACAGCTTCGGAGACGAGCCCGAATCGACCGAGTTGAGTATCTTGTTAAGCCTGTCCTTGTCGAAAAGATCGACGGGTCTTCCCTCGGTAAACCGGCGTGATTCCTCTGTATAGGTTCCGGCCGAGAGGCATATGCCCTTTCCTGCCTTCAAGTCTTTTATGCGTCCGTGGAAATCGCGCAGCAGCAGCTCGCCGACTGCGCCCTGGGAACGGAAAAACCTGAATATGACGAGGTCGGACCATTTCGGGGTGTCAATTTCAGCGACGATGTCCGAATAATCCGCGAAAATCGAAATATCCGTAATCTTGACTTTCGCACCTTGAAAAAACTGAACAACGATCTTCCGGCAAAGAGAAACGAATTCGCTCTGGACGGCCATCAGATAAATCTGAAGGTTTTTGTTCTGGTTCAGTTCCTGGTAGCGCAGGATCAGGGCAGCGACGTCCTTGTAGCCCGGAGTCGATTTTTGTAAATCCTTCAGCACCGTGAGCGCTCGGGACAGGTCCTGGGTCTTGATCAGGTTGACCGCGAGTTTGTATTTCAGTTCGTTCGCGATATCAGGCGGAATATTTTCGTGCTTCAGTCCTATATCAAAATCGATGACCGCCTTGTCGCTCTGGTTTACCTGCACATGGATGACGCCGGCATACAGAGCCGATTTCGGACCCAGGACGGGGTCGGGTCTGAGATGCGAGAAAATCTTCAGGGCCCGTTCGGTCGCGCCTGATTCGAACAGACATTCGGCCATGGCGAAAAGCGCGTCTTTGTCGTCGGGAGCGAGGTCGAGGGCTTTCTTCAGGTATGCCAGTGCGTCCCTGTATCGTGAGGCCTTGTGCAGGCTGAAACCCATGTACCGCTGGGCAAGCACGTTTTCGGTGTCCGTCAGCAGCGCCTGTTTAAGGAAGGGAATTGCCTTTTCGTATTCTTTCTGAAGATAGCAGATATAGCCCAGATTATAGTTAACCTCGAAGTGGTCCGGTTTCAGTTTGCGGGCGAAAAGGAATCCCTTCGTCGCTTCCACGACCCGGTTTGTCTTGATCGCGGCAACGCCGTACCGGAGTGCGCATTCGAATTCATTTAGTTTTTTTGTGGTCGGCGCGAGATCGATAAGAATTTCATAGGTACTGTAGGCCTTTTCCCACTCCTGTTCCTGAAAATACAGGGAGCCCATGGCTGAAAGGGCATCGGGATCGCGTGGATTTTGGGCGAGCCGTTTAGTTGCTTCCCGGATAATCGAACTTCTATCTTTTTTCTTTTCCCGTTTTGGCCCTTTTGAGTCTCTTTTTTTTCCGATAAATGAAAGTAAAAGCAGGGAAAGAGCTACGATTATTATTGCTATGACGATTGTGAAATTCGAATTCATATATATATTATGATGGTGAAAGGAGTCCCTGTCAAGAAATCACGTTGACAAGACTATTCAATGCGTACTAAAATAAGTGCGTAATCATTTTAAAAAGGGGTAGAGCCATGGGTTCCGCTTCCATAGGTATCAAACTCGCTGACAGCAAGTTCTTTTCCATTCTTGAAGAAGGGGAACCTGCCAGTAAAATTCTGGATTTAACTACCGTTCGCGACAGCCAGACGAGTGTGCAGATCAATTTATTCCGTCAAAAAAATGATGAATATTCCATAATTGATGACGATTTGAGTAATGATGAGTATATTGGAACTCTGATCATTGAGGATATTGCCGAGAAAGCCGCCGGCGGTCCGACGATTGAGCTGACTCTTACCCTGGATGAGGCGAATGAATTGTCGGCAGAAGCCGTAGACCTTGACTCCGGGTCCCGTCAGGTTTTGACCGTTTCTCTCGAGACCCTTGATCGTGAGACCCTTTATGATCTTCCCGACTTTGATCTTTCTCCCTTGAACGATATGCAGTTGGGAAATGACCCGGATCATGAAAATGTTGTTGTTGAGGGGACTATCCCGGGAAATGCCCCTAAAGGATTATACGAAATGAATTCAGAAGAAGAAAAAAAGAATGGAATTTTTTTACCTGCATGGCTATGTATTTTAATTTTGGTTGTTGGTGTTCTTGCTCTTGTGCTCGCATTGCTGGTCTCCGCCAGGACCTT
>JAYVSC010000191.1:0-38779 GCA_043775705.1 Spirochaetales bacterium
GGTTCGCGACGCGGGGGGTGCCGCGAGAACAGCGAGCGAGCGCGTTCGCGGCGTCGCTCCGGATAGTCACCTTGAGAATGCCGGCTGAGCGGCAGATGATGGAGGTGAGCTCGGCATCGCTGTAGAACGAAAACCGCTGCACGATGCCGAAACGGCTGATGAGCGGGCTCGATACCATACCGGCCCGGGTTGTGGCGCCGATCAGGGTAAAGGGCGGAATCGGGATGCGCACGGTACGCGCGCTCGGTCCCTGCCCGATGATCCAGTCAAGCTCGTAATCTTCCATCGCGATGTAGAGCATCTCCTCTATCGCGGGACGAAGCCGGTGTATCTCGTCTATGAAAAAAACGGTTCTTTCGTTTACGGTCGTCAGGATTCCCGCGAGGTCTTTCGGCTTGTCGAGGGCAGGCGCGCTCGTTACCTTGAAGTCCACGCCGAGCTCGTTTGCGGTTATCTGCGCAAGGGTGGTTTTCCCCAGTCCCGGCGGTCCTATCAAAAAAAGATGATCGAGGCTTTCCCCGCGTTCCCGCGCTGCCTGGATAAAAACCGCGAGGTTGTTCTTTATCTGTTCCTGTCCCTGAAAGTCGACAAGGAGGCGCGGGCGGAGCGCACGATCGAAATCCTCGTCCTGTACGGTCTCGGTGCGGACAATGTTCTGCTCGCTTTGTTTCATCTATGGATCCTTGTCATGTCTAGCTGCTTAAAGAGATTATCGCATGCCGGAATATTTCCTGCTCGAGCTCGTGCGCAGTCTTGCCCGTAGCCGCATCCGAGGCGGTCAATTCTTTCGCGATGTGTTCCACCGCGGTAACGGCTGATTTCCGGTCAAAGCCCATCTGGGCAAGTGCGACAATGATGTCCTCATGCGCGCTTTTCGCTTCCGTCCCGCCCCGCCTGCCGCCGTCGATCTCATGGGTTAATTTTCCTTTGAGAGTAAGGATCATTTTCTGCGCCGTTTTTTTGCCGATGCCGGGAGCGGCCTCGAGGCGCGAGAGGTCCTCGCCGTCCAGCGCCTTCTCCAGCTCCGAGGCGGTAATGCCGGAAAGTATCTTGATGGCCTGTTTGGGGCCGATACCCTCGACTTTCATCAGGTCGATGAAAACGTCCCGCTCCCGAACGGAATAAAAGCCGAAAAAGCGCATCTGGTCCTCGCGGTGATAGAGCCAGGTAAACACGCGCGCCTCGGTGCCGACAGAGCCGAAAGAATCGAGACTCAAGGTCGGGACGATAATATCCCACTCGATGCCCGAATTCTCGAGATAAAGAGAAGCGGTCAATTTTGCGGTTATAGTACCCGTTATGCTGTTGTACATGGGCGTAAGTATCCTTTTTTTGACTCTTATTTGCAAGATGGAAGGGTCATTGTGTGTATCTTCGTGATGGCGGCTGCAAGCGCGTCGGCTGCGTGATCGGGCTTCGGAATCGCGGCAAGCCCGAGGAGAAGCCGCACCGATTCCTGCACCTGGGCCTTTTCCGCACGGGCGACGCCGACTACCGCCTGTTTGATGCCGTGCGGGGTATATTCACCGAGCGCGATTCCGCGAAGGGCAAGGGCCAGGGTTACCACCCCGCGGGCCTCGGCAACGCCCATGGCGCTCGACACGTTTTTCGCGAAATACAGGGTTTCCATCCCTGCCTCGGAGGGACCGTAGAGGTCAAGAATGGCATTGAGTTCATTAAAGATGATGAGAAGGCGCTCTCCATGGGGTGTTTTTGCCGAGGTTGAAATGACCCCGTGGGCAATATATACAAGACGGTTTGATTGCGCGTTGATAATTCCGTACCCGGTCGAGGCAAGCCCCGGGTCAATGCCGATTACACAGCGCAGTTTTGTAGTGTTTTTCATTTCCTGACAGTAATAGCACAAAAAAAAGGCCCTTGCCAGAGGCAAGGGCCTATCAAAAAATCCAAGCAAAAAAGAAGCGTTTATTCCTCTTCGTAGCCTTCAGGAATTTCAATGTTGGTATATACGTTCTGAACGTCTTCGTCTTCTTCAAGCTTGTCGACAAGTTTCAGCACTTTGCGGGTCATCTCGATGTCAAGGGTGCTGTATACGTCGGGAATCATCGAAACTTCGGCAGATAAAGACTCAAATCCTTTTGCCTGAAGGGCAAGAAGGGTTTTTTCGAAGTCGGCTGGGTCTGTCGTTACCGAGATAACCCCGTCTTCATTCGATACATCCTCGGCTCCCGCTTCAAGGGCAACGTCCATAATCTGGTCTTCGTCGCATACTTCCGCATCGTACTCGATGACGCCCTTGCGCTTGAACATATAGGAAACAGAACCCGTGGCGCCAAGATTTCCGCCGTTTTTTGAGAAAAGATTGCGCACATTCGCGGCGGCGCGGTTTTTATTGTCGGTCAGTACGTCCACAAGAACGGCGACTCCGCCGGGACCGTATCCTTCATAGGCAAGCTCTTCAAATATGCTTCCGCCGAGTTCGCCGGTACCCTTCTTGATCGCGCGTTCGATATTATCTTTCGGCATGTTTGCGCCGCGGGCCTTGAGAATCGAGGTGCGGAGACGGGGGTTGGAATTGGGATCACCGCCGCCCATACGGGCTGCAATGGAAATTTCCTTGATGAATTTGGTGAACACCTGACCGCGTTTCGCGTCAGCGAGTCCCTTGGCGTGCTTGATCGTCGCCCATTTACTATGTCCTGACATGATGTCTCCTTTATATTGAAAACGAAATTATCTCATTTTTGTAATATTACCATAATGGAAAAAAGCATGTCAAGGCGCTTAAAGGCCGTCGTTTTAAGGCTAAAACGATGACTTTTTCCGCTTTGTACATGCTTTCTAACATCGAAAACAGTGTTTTTATTTCATCACTGAAAAAAAATCAGGGGCGGCGGGTCGAAATTCCTTTTTCTATCATGGAAACAACCTGCTGTTCGTACCATTCTGAAGAATAAGGGAAATGAGTCCGGACGATCGGGCGCAGACGGCCGTCTATGGTGTCCTTACAGGGCTCACAAATATCAAATTCGCGGATGTGAAAATAAGTCCGTGAGGCAACCGGTGCTTCAAGCTCTTTCTGACAAATATCACAATACAATGTTTTCATGTACAGCTCCTACATATCGCTTTTAAAGTCTATATATTATCTATAATAACCCATCGTCACTTTTTTGTCGAGCATGTTTTTTTATTCAGAGGGTTTTCATCATCCGGTTGACAAAGATAAAAGGTGGGGTACAATCATGACGTGATGCAAAAAAAACTACACGTACAGATAATTGCGGAAATCGGAACTGGACATAACGGAGATCTGCGGCGGGCGAAAAGCCTTGTTGATGCGGCATGCCTCTCCGGAGCAGACTACGCCAAATTCCAGATTGTATACGCCGACGAAATACTCCACCCGGAAACGGGTATGGTGCTTCTCCCCGGAGGTCCGGTAAGTCTGTATGATCGGTTCCGGGAACTGGAAGTGCCCCCCTCTTTTTTCGCCGAAATGTCAGCCTACTGCAGCTCAAAGGGAATCATTTTTTTGTGCACCCCGTTCGGTTTGAAAAGCGCATCTGAAGTGCGTGCCCTCAAACCTTCCGCCGTAAAGATAGCCTCCCCCGAGCTAAATCACTTCCCCCTCCTCCGCGAAACAGCCTCCTGGGGCCTTCCGGTCATTCTTTCAAGCGGCGTTTCCCGCCTGTCCGACATCGAAAAAGCCCTCGACGCCACGATGACGGCAAAGGAGCGTATCCTCCTCCACTGCATTACAAGCTATCCCGCTCCGGAGGAAGAATACAACCTTACTGTGCTTGAGAGCCTCTCGTCGATTTTCGGGATATCTGTCGGAGTGAGCGACCATTCCCTCGATCCCGTCCTCGTTCCTGTCCTTGCCGCAGCCTGCGGAGCGGTCATGATCGAAAAACACATCACCCTTTCCCGTTCGGACGGCGGCCTTGATGATCCGGTCGCCCTGACCCCCGATCTTTTTAAGGAAATGACCGCTTCTGTCCGGATGACAGAAGGAAAAACAAAAAAAGAAATTGTGGAAAAAATGGAAGAGCGATACGGAATCGACCGGATTCGGAAGATTTTGGGCAGCGGGAAAAAAGAGTTCGCCCTTTCTGAAAAGGCCAACTATGGAAGAACGAACAGATCTATTCATTATATGAAAGATTTAATAGCGGGAAAAAGAGTGGAAAATGATGATATCGCCCTGCTTCGGACTGAAAAGGTGCTCACCCCCGGTCTTTCGCCGGAATTTCTGGAGCAGGTAAAGGGCGCCCCCCTGGTGTGCGACGTAAAAAGCGGAGACGGGGTCAAATGGGGCGATTTAATAAGGGGCGCATGAATCCTACATGTAGGTTTCGAGGATAATTTTCAGTCCCTTCAGGGTGAGCATCTGGTCAACCCGGTCGAAGATTCCGGTAACGGGAATCAGGACATGGGACAGGCCGCCGGTCGCGATCGCGGGGGCGTCGGAACCCATATCCTTCCGCATCCGGAGAATCAGGGACTCGACGAGGCCCTGGTAGCCGAGTACAACACCGGCCTGGATCGAGTGAATGGTGTTGGTGCCGAGGCTCGACGGAGGAACCTCTATCGGAACGGAGGGGAGCTGTGCCGTATCGCGGAACAGTGCCTTGACTGCGGTGCTGAGTCCCGGCGCGATCGCCACCCCGCGTATGTCGCCCGAAAAATCAATGGCAGAAAACGTGAGCGCAGTGCCGAAATCGACGATAATGCAGGCTGATCCGTATATGGACCAGGCCGCGACCGCGTCGCAGACTATGTCGGTTCCTATCTCGTGTACCGCCGAGGGCGGCACATGGACCGGGAGACGCGGATACAGGGATGGGCCGAGCACGAGCGGCAACTTCCCGGTGAGCTTTTCAATCATGAGCGTAAAGGTATTGTTCAGCACCGGAACGACCGACGAGATTATGGTTCTTTCGATCGTTCCCGGGGCAATGCCGGAATCGCGGAACAGGGAGCGGAGAATCGAGCTGTACTCATCGTCCGTCCGTCTCGGATCGGTATAGAGTCTCCAGTCCTGCACGAGATCCTCGCCGTGAAAAAGGCCAACCACGATATTGGTGTTTCCGATATCAACAACCATCAGCATACATGTTCCACCTTGCATAAAAATAATCTGCGCGGTATCATACCACCATGGCTGAGCTTATACAACCCAGAGTTTTAAAAGGTTTCCGCGATTTCCTTCCAGTAAGCGAAATCGAGCGCGCCCTTCTAGTGGAAAAACTGACTGCGACCTTCCGTTCGTCAGGTTTTGTGCCGATCGATACCCCCGCCCTCGAGTACGCGGAAATTCTGCTGCGCAAGAGCGACGGCGAAACCGAAAAGCAGGTTTTCCGCTTCGAGGACAACGGCGGGCGCGACGTGGCCCTCCGCTTCGACCTGACGGTCCCTTTTGCCCGCTTCGTCGCCGAGCACAAGGACGAGCTCTATCTGCCCTTCAAGCGGTACCATATCGCGAAGGTGTGGCGCGGAGAAAAACCCCAGGCGGGCCGGTACCGCGAATTCGTGCAGTGCGACTTCGACATCGTCGGCTCCGACTCGGCGGCCGTGGATTTCGAGATTCTCAATTTGATGAAAACGGCACTCCTGTCAATCGGGGTCAGCGCCGTCACCATACGCCTTTCACACCGCGGCATTTTCAACCGCTTTCTCGCCCGGTACGGGCTATCCGACAAAAGCCAGGATATTCTCCGCACCGTGGACAAGCTTTCGAAGATAGGCGAGCAAGAGGTGTTGACGCAGCTTGCCGAGATCGCGGGAAATGAACATTCTCTCGAAATACTCGCCTATATCAAGGGAGCGGGAGACGGACACGAGTCCTTCGACTCGACGCTCAACCTGCTTGAAAAAATGGCGGGGGGACCTGCGTCAGATACGCAGCGGCTCCGCGATATTCACTCCTATATGGTGGAGACAGGCATCAGCGAATCCTTCGTGCTCGACCCGTCAATTACCCGGGGGCTCGATTACTATACGGGCGTCGTGTACGAAACCTTCCTCGATCAGCTGCCCTCTATAGGCTCGGTGTGCTCGGGGGGACGCTATGACAATCTTGCGGGACTGTACATGAAGGACTGCATCCCCGGCGTGGGTTCGTCCATCGGCCTTGACCGGCTGCTCGCGGGACTCGAACAGCTTGGAGTTCAGAAAACGCAAAACAGCTTTACCGACGCGGTTGTTTTCTGCCAGGACGAAAAGGAAATGGGCTTGTACCAGAAGACGGCAATTGCGCTCCGGTCGCTCGGGGTTTCCTGCGAGGCTTTTCCCGAAGCAAAGAAAATGAACCAGCAGTATGTCTGGGCGGAGAAGAAATCGATCCCCTGGGGCATTACCGTGCAGGGCTCCGGTGAGCTCAGTGTAAAAAATCTCCTGACCCGCGAAACCTTTACCCTCTCCCTGCAAGAAACCGCGGAAAAAATCAAAAAGTAATTTTTTTAAAATTTTTATTCCTGTTTTTCAGGCCGAAAAATGAATCCATGACCAATAAAAGGTCATGGATTTTTTTTTATTCCCGCAATCGTTCACGGACATGCGGTACGTAGAATATTTTTTCAGGCAAAAAACGCCTTTCTGCCTACAAGTACTTCGGCAGGTTCAGAAAATGAAAATGAAAACAGCGCTGATGGCGATATTCCTCATGCTGGTCGCGGGAATATCAAGCTATGCGCAAAAAGTCAATTTTGAATTCATCAACCAAAAGTACACCGACATTTTGTATGCAATTTCACTTTACAGGGGAATTTCAATCGTAACGGATGATACCGTTTCGGGAAACGCCACCTTCCAGTTTGCCGGTACGGACTTTGAAAAAGCCTTTGATTCCTTTTTGTCGATCAACAGGCTCTATGTCACCAAACTTGACAAAGTATGGACTCTGTCCAGGATATCGATACGCAGGAGCGACGTGGAGTCCGGGATTTCCCTCGATGCCCTGGACGCTACCCCCGGCCAGATTCTGGATCAGCTGTCGCGCTTTACTGGTAAAACAATCCTCTTTGATGTACTGCCGTCAACAAAGATTTCCGTTCATATCACCGCGCAAAAAACCGAAGTCATCGCGGAACTGGTCATGAAACCCTTCAATTCCTACATCGTCGAAAACGCGTCTTCCCATCTCCTGATAAAAAAAGGCCCTGAACCTGTCCAATCAGGTTCCTCGCTTGCGCGGATGTACATAGAGCATGCGGAGGGAAAATTCAACGCGGAAATAAACCAGGGGCGTACCTCCGAGATCCTTGACCGCCTGTGCAGGGAAGAGAATATCCAGTATTCGAATTTCATTAAAAATGATCCGGTTATCTCCGGAATCAGGGTAGCGGGAAAATCATTCAAAGAAATGATCGCGATTGTACTCGAGCAGGCAAGCGCTGAAAAAATAGAGAGGAACGGTATATGGTATTTTCTGCCCTCGATTTCTGACGGCACGAAAAAAATAAGGGATGAAGGTGTTCTCTGGAATGAGTATTCGACCATTTCAATCAGAACAAAGGATGCGCTGTCCCTCATCTCCTCCAGGTTCCCCGGCATTCAATGTATAGCGATTACCGGGACGAATTCATTCCTCGCGCAAGTTACGGAAAAGTCCGGAGCCGAACTGACGCAATACCTCACCATGATAGACCGCACTGAGGAAAGCGACATCATCCATTTGAAATATATTTCAACGTCTGATTTCCTTAAAGCACTTCCGCCTTCAGTCAGAAAGGAGGAGATAACCGATACCGGATCAGGCAGCAGCTTTTTCTTTTCGGGTTCACCCGAAGTAAAAAAAAGGTTTCTCGCGGAACTTGAGGAAATAGACAAACCGAAGGAACGGATCAGGTACGACATGCTTATCATACAATACGAAAATTCGTCAAACCTGTCATGGAATCCGAACACCGAGTTCCGCCAGCTTTCCCCGGGGGACATGACGTCGGTCTCGGGGAGCTTCGGGAGCCTCCTCAATGTCAACTTCGACGTAATCACCCTTTTCGGGTACCGGTTTTCCGCGAGCCTCAACACGGCGCTCTCGGAGAACAGCGCGCGCGTCTTTGCCGATACTACCCTGCACGGGATCACGGGCGAGAACATCAAGTTCCAGAACACCAGCACTTACCGCTACCGCGACTCGAACGTGGATCCCGAGACAGGGAAACCGATATACACAGGAATTACCAGGGAAATCGTATCAGGTGTAGTGCTCGAGATAAACGGGTGGGTGTCGGGCGGGGGCATGGTCACAATGAACATACACGCGTCGGTTTCAAAGCGGGGCGTCGATGTGTCGGGAAAGTCGGGAAACCCGCCGCCCACTTCGGAGAAAAGCATCACGACCAGACTCAACGCCTCAAACGGGGAGCCGGTAATCCTGAGCGGCTTGACTGAAAATGATGCGAGCATCGTCGAACAGCGCATACCGTTCATTTCGCGCATACCTCTTATCGGATGGTTTTTCAGAAGCAGAAACTCGACGAAAGAAAAAACGGAAATGGTTATCTATTTGGTGCCTCACCTCACGAATGAAGGAGAACCGTCAGTGAAGGATGATGTCCTGCTGGAAACGGTCTATGAAAGACTGGTTCAACCATATATCGAAGAGGAATCAGGGGATAAAAAACCATGACGCAGTTTACGGCCGAGTTTTGCTCGGAAAACAAAATGCTCGTTCTGGATAAAACGGACGATCTGATTAAAATAGGCGTATCGGAATCAAAACCGGACGAGGTTCTCAGGTCAAGAATTGAAAATATACTGACCGGAAGCGGCAGCACGCCAAAAGTTCAATTCATTTCCATGAGGGAACCCGAATTGATGCTCGCGATATCGGCGCTTGAAAGCGTTGCTTCCAACAATGGAACTGAAAAAAAAGAGTACGAAATCTCGACAATTGAAAAAGGCGCTCCGGCAATTACGGTGCTGAACAGCATTCTTCTGGACGCGAAAAGCAGGGGCGCATCGGATGTGCACCTTGAAAAGGACAGGGAAGGAGTGCGGGTAAGGCTTCGCATCGACGGTGTGCTCCACACCTTTCACCGTTTCGATTCAATGATGGGAAACTCGCTCGCGGTGAGGATCAAACTGATGGCAAACCTGAATACTCTCGAGACGCGAAAACCGCAGGACGGGCGGTTCAGCATAACGGCAGGGGGAGCGGACCATGACATACGCGTGTCGATCGTAAGCTCGGTCAACGGCGAGTCGACTGTATTGAGGTTTCTCGATACGGGGAACACCGATATCACCCTCGAGGGCCTTGGTTTTTCTCCATTTATATTCAGGCGCCTCTCGAGTCTTTCCGCGCGGCCCCAAGGGCTCATACTCGTCACTGGGCCTACCGGAAGCGGGAAAACCACTACCCTCGCTTCTCTCATCCGGCGCTGCGATACGGAAAAAAGAAAAGTAATCAGCATTGAGGATCCGGTTGAATACCGTATTCCCGGCATCATACAAATACAGACAAATGAAAACCTGGGGCTGGGCTTCAGCGTGCTGCTGAAGCGTATTTTGCGGCAGGATCCCGACGTGCTGATGATAGGCGAGATACGGGACGGAGAAACCGCGGAACTTTCAGTCAGGGCGGCCCTGACCGGAGCGCTGGTGCTCGCTACCCTGCACACCCGCTCCGCACGCGAAGCAGAGACCCGCCTCCTCGACATGGGCGTTCCTTCCTATCTCCTTGACACGGTGCTCTACGCGGTGCTCAACCAGCGTCTGGTACGCAGAACCTGTGCAGCATGCCGGGGGGCCGGATGCGAGCGGTGCGCGCACTCCGGATATTCGGGAAGGCAGCCCGTCGCCGAAATGCATATCCCCGGAATGAAAGACGCCGCGCTCAGCGGGAGAACGCTGCAGATGGAGGGCCTAAGCCTGATAAAAGAGGGACTTACCGACAAAACGGAAATAGAGCGGGTGCTGGGAGAAAGCGCATGAAAAAAGAAAATTTGGTATTTATCGAGTCGCTTCATACTCTTCTGGAAAACGGCTGCACCGTCCGGGAGTCGCTCGAGCTTCTTGTTTCTGAGAATAAAAACGGGGCGATCTCAAGGGCAGCCTTGCATATTCTCGACAAAATGAGGAAAGGCGAAAGCCTCGCGCCGGTTCTCATCGAGTCAATCCTGAAAAATGATTCAAGATATTATCCGTATATCCTGCAGTTTGGGCAGTCAGGAAATATTGAGGGTTCGCTCCGACTTATTCTGGATGACGAGAAGCGCCGCTCTGATTGCAGAAAAAAGCTGACTCAGTCATTAATCTACCCCCTGTGCATAATCGCCATCGTCACGGTGTATTTGATTCTGCTCTTTCTTGAAGTGATTCCCTGGATGGCGAGAGCCGGCCTTATTCAGGATGCGGCAATGATTACCGGAATGCGCAGGGGGACGGGTACGGCCATAGTCTTTTTGCTGATTTCTTCTTTTACCTTCACCCTTGCCTCTCTTCTGGTTTTCAGAAAAAAGACGGACACGTACGCTTTCTGGGCAATGCTTGTCGCGCTCTCCGATTCGGGATTCACCTTCGACCAGGCGCTCGGGATCTGCGCGCGCACGATCAGAATACCCTATAGCCGGGAAGACGGGGATCATTTTTTCGATTCGGAAGGCATAGATTTGTTCACGCATACAACCCTGCTGACCGCATCCCTGACCGGAAATTATGAGGGAGCGTTCAAATCAATATTGGTCATGCAGCGTTCTTCACTCGAGAATCTGTATGCGTTATTCGGGAAAATCTCCGAACCGTCCATACTTCTGATCGCGGGAATCGTAATCATGATCATCGCATTCTCGGTTTTTCTTCCCGTGCTTACCGCTGCAGGGGGTATCGCATGAAAACACAAAGAGAGAGCGGAGATGCCGGGTTTACCTTTATCGAAACGCTCATTGTCCTTGCCATTATGGTAATCCTGTCGGCCGGGATCGGCATTCCCGCCCTGAAGCAGATTGAAAGAGCCAAGAGAATTGCCTCAAAAGGCCAGATTGAAACATTCCGAATCGCATTGCAGACCTACTACCTCGACTGCGGTTCTTATCCCGAGAGCGCTCAGGGGCTGGATGCGCTGTACACAAAACCGGTAATTACCCCGGTGCCCGCGGAATGGCAGGGACCTTATACCGACAGGGCAATTCCGGACGATCCCTGGGGAACCGAATACGGTTACCGGTCGCCCGGACCTGACGGTCTGCCCTATTCAATTATTTCGTACGGCGCCGACAGAACTGAAGGAGGAACGGAAAATGACGCCGATATCTGCTCATGGAAATGAAAGTGCAACTCTCTCTGGAAGCGTACTTGTACTGGGCGCTGCCGTCTTCATTACGCTGCTCGCTTTCAGCGCCTATTCCGCGGCTCTTTCCCGTTTTTCACTGAAATACGAAGAGCATTTTTTCGAGCAGATGGAAAAGTCAAATCTAGCGATACAGAGAGCCTATGAAATTAATTGATCTTTTATCGGGAGTCGCGATCTCGCTCATGCTGCTGCTCGCATCCACCCAATTACTTCTTAAGTCGCAAGGGCAGTATGAGGCTGCCATCAGAAGTATCAGGAGAACCAACGATGCATATATGATCGTGAATGAATTCCGCGATCGATGCAAAAAGGGAATTTCAGGGAGTCCCCTGTTTACGGAAAACATAGGAGATCTGAGCGGCATCCGGATAGGTAATCCAGGCATAAAAAAAAATGCCCACAACAAAACCTATTTTTTCCTTCCGCTCAGGATTGGCGAAAAGGAAATTACCATATTTTGCGGAGGAAGCGAGCGATGATACAGGTCATACCGCGAAGTCATCATGAGGTGTATTTTATCCCTTTTGATAAAAATACACCGAAGAAAAAAGAAATAGGATTATTTCTCAAAACGCATCACCCCTGCCATGCCTCTTCAGGTATGGTTGATTCGCTACGATGCAGGATAAACGGGCAGAATTATCAAATGATAACCGTACTTCATCAATCATTGACCGTTAATGCGTTGCGGAAAATCCGCACGAGGTATGTCACGGTTTCTGCCGTGCTTGCCAAGAGCGGTTATGCGGAGAAGGAATGCAGTGTAAGCTGCATGGCTGAGTTTATCGGTTTTAGGGGCGTGCCAGAATCGATATACCTACCTTCAACAAAGGGCATGCCCGTTCATGCAGACTATGCGCTTGAAGGAAGCGAAGCTCTTCTCTCTTTGATAAAAAAGGAAAAAATAAAGGTGTCTCTCTTCAGGACAAAATGGGAAAAACCTGCTTCACTCATAGGTGTGCTTACCGTTGTACTGTCCCTCATTCTGCTTTTTGGGTCTTATTCAAATCAGAAAAATGAGATGAAGTCAGTCAGCGCCGTAGAAGAATTAGCATCCCCCGAAAAAATTACCGCTGATTTCTGGACTCTTTTTATCGGGGAAATATCGGCCATGGAGAAAGCGGGGGGAATAATCAGGGAATACCGGTACGATTACGGATCATCCCCGACAAACACCCTTCAGATAGAGAAATGCGATCCCCTTGCAGTGCAAAGCGAGATAATCAAAATAAACGGATTTTCAGATTTACAAAATCCGGAAATTTCAGTGCGCGATACTGACCTCTGCTTTTCTCTGCGCTATACGGCGATGACGGATGCACAGGAGAAAACGGACAACCGGAATGTTTTCGCGGATGTCCGTGATTTTAAAGCCTGCTGTTCAAAATATTCGTATCCGATAAGCGAAATCTCGATAAACGGCAATGCAGAATACACACTCTCAATTAACCAAAACAGGCTTTCTGCCTTTCTGTCGTGTATGGTTCAATACAGCAGCGAGAACGGCAAGAAAATAAGGCTGCTGCATATATCCCGAATAAACTCACTGCCTGATTTCCAAATAAAAACCTCATTTATATCCTCTGATGGTTATTCTCCGAAGCTTGTCCCTGCATCTTCCGCGGTGAACAAAGTATTTGCCGTTTCGTCTGTAACGCCAAAAAAAAATAGCGTACACAAGACAGAGATCGGGGAAAGCGTCGGTAAAATACAGATTTCCCCTTCCTCATCAATTGTTTTTTTAAAATCGGATAATGGAAAATTTCAAATTATAAGGAGGGGTAAATGAAGGTACCCGGAAATAAGCCGCTCCGTTTGGGCGCATGGATCATTCTATGCCCGATTATTTCGTGCATGATTCTCTCGTGCACGACCGTCAAAAGGAGCGACGGTGCAAAGGGAATCCTGCAGGGCATGCTGTACGACTACGAAAACGGCCCGGTGAGCGGATACAGTATTTTTCTGGACGGGGCGCAAAAAACAGTCACTGACATCAACGGACGTTTTTGCGTTCCCGATACCGCTTTCGGCTTTCATGCAGTTTCCGGAAACGGATACGGGTACGTACCCTGTCATGAACAGATAAATTTCAGCGATAAAACAGAGATTCTGTATATCCGGCTCCCCTCAAACTCCTGGCTCTATGCAGATCTCGACGCACAGCTTCAAAATGCTAATTTTGACGGGGCAGAAAAATCCCTTGCACGATTTTCCGCCGAAGAGCAGAAAAGCAGAAAACACAGGGTCTACTCATCGATATTGAAATTCCGCACTGCCCCTTCGGAGGAAAAAGCGAAACTTCAGGAAAAAATTCAATCCCTTATCGGGGAGGTCAAGCCATGAAGAAAATCGCATTGAACCTTTGTCTCCTGGGAATTTCTGCGGTATTCCTGATCTGTTCGTCATGCGAAGAAATGCAGGACGAGATGCCCTATATCATTTCGGTACCCTCGGTACACCTTGAGGGGAATCCGGGTTTCTATGATTTCTGCGGCATCGAGTTTTCCCTATACAACAGCTCCGAAAAAACAATACAGAGCCTGGATATCTCCTGCTATATATATCCTCAGGATGAAAAAAACAATATTCTGTCGCATTCAAATAAGGTTGAATCCCGGTTCACCGATACCATCCTCCCGAAAACATCCAAACAATTCGCGGTAAGTCTTGACTCGCGTATTTACCGCATTCCGGAGAAACCATTTCTCGTCGACTTCCTCACCATTCCCGTTATCCGCTTCTCTGACGGATCGGCATGGCGGGATCCTCTATGCCTTTTTTACACAAGGAGTTACTGATGAAGAAGTTTTTTTTCATGCCCCTTATTATCACCGTTTCTCTGCTGCTTTCGTGCCGGCATAATGGCGCTTTCGATCCAATTACCGAAATTCCGTCGTATACGGAGCCAACGCCCGAGACGTATAGCATCACGGTTACCCAGAGCGCAGGCGGGACCGTAACTGTTTCGCCCGCAAAAGATACCTATCAAAAAAATGAAACAGTGCATCTGAATGCAGTGCCTGATTCTACCTGCAAACTGCAGGCGTGGAATCAGGCAACCGGCGAAAGAGCATTAAGCTGGGACCTGAAGGTTACCAAAAACGAGAATATCAGCGCTGTCTTCGTGAAGCGGGCATGGACATTTCTCCTCTATATGGCCGCGGACAATGATCTTGAAAGCGCCGCTATCCAGGACTTGAATGAAATTGAGGCGGCAGACATTGATGGAAAGCCGATAGACATTCTCGCCCTGCTGGACCGCGGTCCCGGACAGGATTCGACTAACGGGGACTGGACTGACACGCGCCTGTATCACGTTTGCGCAGACCCCGGAGGTTTGAACTCCATGATAGTCTCGCCTCGACTCGCGTGTCCCAAACTGGGCATCACTGATTCAGGAAACGCCGAACTGAATATGGGCGATCCCATGGTGCTGGATTTCCTGCTTTCATCAGTGAAGGAATCATTCCCCGCCGAAAACTACTGCCTGATATTCTGGGGGCATGGAACGGGCTGGCGAAGCTCCGCGGCTTCCATCACGAATGCCCTGCCGCCACTTAAAGCCATGGCCTTCGACGATACCAGCAAGGATTACATGACCATCACCGAGGCCGCACACGCCATGAAGGACAAGGGATTGAACGTGACGTGCTTTGACACCTGCTTTGGAGCCCTGCTCGAAATCGCCTATGAAATGCGCTTACCCGTTTCCCGCTATCTTGTCGGGTCAGCGGGAGCGGTCCCCTCCGCAGGATGGAATTACACCGATCTTTTTGACACCTTCGTGCGGACGGACTTGTCTGCCTCATCCTTTGGCGAGACCGCTATTGCCCAATTCAGGGATCAATATGAGGGGATCCCGGGAAGCACTATTTCCCTGATCGATCTGTCAAAAACCCTACAGCTCAGGAATGACTTCGAGAATTTCGCCCGCACTGTCGCGGACGCCGTGACGACGGCGAGCGCCCGCGCGCGTATCCGTTCTCTCGTGCTGAAGGAGTGCGACCTGTACCGCGCGAATACGTTCCCCTGCGATACCTTCATCGACGCTTCATCACTTGCGGAAAAAATCAGGGATAACAGAAATCTGATTTCCGCCTCGCTCGCCGTGCAAACTTCGATCCTTGACTCCTCAAACGCCCTCTCCGCTTCTGTCTCGGCAGCAGTCCTTTCGTGCTGGTCGCAGGAGGCAGAGGGGAAAAAAAGAATCGGGGTAAATCTCATCGGATTTATTGCGCCCTCCATCCCGCAATCCTCCCATGATCCCTCCTATGTGCGGGGAAGCGGAGCGACAGATCAAAGCGATTTTGTCCGAACGTCTTTCGGCTGGGTCCCTACCCATGACGCGGAGGGAAGTTTTCTGGACAAGATTTTTTATTTCGAGAATTTCTGAAGGGGTACAGGTATACTATGAAATCAATTGAGAAACTTTTATTATTAATCACTATTCTGATTTCCACGCTTTTTCGCCTTGACGCGCACGAAATCAACAAAATCACGAGCTACAATATTGACACGGACACCGCGGAAGAAAAATCGTTCGACAATATCCATACCCATACAGGGTCGGGATTCGTAATGAGTCTTTCAAACGGCTCGGCGCTCGTGCTCGACATTGAACAGAAAATATATATTGCAGATATGGGATGGGAAAGTTTCCGGGAAAATCCCGAGGCGTTCAAAAAAAGCAGCCGGGTGCTGTTCTACGATGGAAGGAAAATCACTAAGACCGAGATCGTTGACTGCCATGAAAATGGAAAACGGATTGTGTTTGATACGTATGGAAATGTTGCGGATAATCATAATTATTTCTATAAAGGGGTGCTGGTGCATAACTGCACCACAGGATACGATTATGCAACCGGCGACAGGGTTCCGTACAAGATTGACTGCGGATCATCCTCCTGCTCGTCGAGCTCAAGCTATGTGCCCCCGGCCGGCGGAGGGGGCGGCGGAAGCGGGACCCCGGCAGAACCGCCCGTTCCTCCGCCCCCGACACCCGAAGAGACGGCCGCAGCCGCCGCGCTTACGGCAGGCTCTGATGCGGCCGTCGGAGAAGCAAGGGACGCAGCCGCGGGATACGCACCGCTATTAGCACGGGCTACGCAAAATTCGATTTCCGGAAATCAGTCCGCGCAAAACGCCCGGCGTGCCCTCACCGGCGGCGATCCTGTACTTCTCCCCAGCGGCAATTTCAAGCTTGACGAAGAAGACATGGCCATACGGGAAGACCTCTTTAATTTTGAGCGCACCTATGTCAGCGAAACACGGACCCAGGGCAGCCTCGGCAGCTATTGGGTTTCTTGTCTTGACACGAGAATAATCAGGGGGACTACGCCCGGAAACCCTCAGGCTCTTGCGCGGATACAGGGATATATTAATAGCCTCTCGCAAAATTATACCGATGCGGAAAATCTATCAGATGCCCATCCCGTGTTCCTTCCGGTAACGGAAAGAATTTCCGGTCAACTCTCAGAGGCCCGAACCCTTTTTATGCAAACGTTTATGTACGACCTCCGAATCGCCATACGCGCAGCGATTCTTCACTCCCTGAACGCTCATGTCCTTTTCCCCGATACACCAACCGAATATGAGACGACCGGAAATGAAACTCTTGTGCTCATCGATGAAACGGGAAATCCCGTTACCTTTCTCCCTTCTTCAATTCCCGGCGTCTGGAATCCAAATGACCCCGTTCTTGGCGGATCAACGCGACTCGTCAGCAGAAATGGAACAGGCGCGGACGGCCGCGCGGGATTCACGCTGTATTCAAAGGGAGGAGTGATCAAGGAATTCAGCGGGGACGGACTTCTGGAAACCGTTTCTGACCGGAACGGCGCGAAGCTCGTCTTCAATCGCGATCCGGGTAACGGGCGCCTTCAGTCCATTCAAAAAGACGCATTGCAATACCTCATTGACTATCAGGGAAACGGTCTGATACGCGCGGTCACCGGTCCCGAGAACCGGAATGTCGTTTTCCGGTATACGGGCAATACGCTGACCGCGGTGACCGACACAGACGGGGACACCACAGGGTATGAATATGAAAACGGAAGGATGAGCAGGATCGTCAAAAGTGACGGAAGTTTTATCGCGCTCGTCTATGCATATTCGCCCCGGTTGAATAAATACGTAGTCCTTTCGACCACAAACGAGGAAGGCTACACGGAGCAGTTTGAGTATTACCCGGAGCAAGGGTGCACGGCGCATACCGATCAATCGCTCATTGTCACGAAATACTGGTATGACACCTCCCACCGCATTATTCGCCGGGAAGAGGCCGACGGAACCGTCAGGACTTACCGCTACAATCAAGTCACCGCTCTTCTTGACGAGGAAAGTGCGGACGGCAGCACCATCGCCTACCAGCGGGATAGCCGCGGAAACATAACGAAGGCTCTCTACGGCGACGGCTCTTCCGAAGACTGGGTTTGGAATGATCTTGACCTGAGAGTTTTTTGGAAGGACCGGGACGGAGTCGAAACGAGATGGACCTATGACCGCAGGGGCAACTGTCTTACCGTTCAGCGCGGGGTTAACCTTATTTTTTCTGGAACCTACGACGAGAGGGGACGCCTCGTGACCGGACAAAAGGGAAGCCTGGCGCCGGAGGTTTTTTCATATGATGCGAACGGCTATATTGCATCAAAAACAGTGCAGGCCGGTGAGCAGACAATAACCGAAAAATGGACGCATGACGCATTCGGAAGAAAACTGACCTATACCGACGGACTGAACCGAAACTGGACGTTCAGCCGTTCGCTCAAAACCGTTACGGAGCTTACGCCTGCTTCCCTTGAGAGAACGCAGACGTACAACGGCCGCAAAGACCTTGTTTCCATAACCGAGAGAGATACCCTCACCGGCGAAAAAAGGTCGAAAGCGATCGTCTGGGACAAACGGCATCTTCCGGTAAAAATAACCGATGGGGAAGGAAGGGAAACGCTCTTTACCTATCGCGGGGACGGAAGGCTTTCCTCAATTACGGAAGGAAAATGGAAAAGCGAATATTCGTACGACGTCTCCGGCCGGCCCGCACAGATTGTCAAAGGCATGGAAGGCAGCACAGAAACCAGTATCGAAGCCTACCGCTACCGGAAAACCGCCGGAGGCAGCGAAAAGACCATCATGACGGGCGCCGGACAATACACACTTTTTTCATATGATGAATGGATGCGCCTCACCTCGGTAACCGACCCGTCCGGCAACGTAACGGAACGATTCCTGCTCTCCGGCGGTCTTCCTGAAAGGGAACAGACTGAATTCGGCGGCTGGTATGAGAGCCGTTATGATTCATCGGGCCGCCTTGTGGGAATCGGAAAGGTAAATGAAAAAGCCCTTACGATAACCTATAACAGCGACGGAAGCGTCAGAAGTCAAACGAACCGAAATGACGAGGTAACGCTCTTTACCTATGAGGGCCGCGGTTTGCCCGCATCAGTAGATAGTCCCTCCGGCGCGAAAAGATATTTTTACGACGCGGCCGGCCGCATTATCCGGGAAGAAGAGGGAGAATATTTTACGACACGGGAGTACTCATCCGGGGAACGAAGCGTTACCGTTACGGACGGAGGGCTTTATCCGGCAGTATGGACAATGAACGCCTGGGGCGAAGTAACCTCAAAAACCGACGGGGAAGGCGCGGTCTTCCGTTGGACGTATTATAAAAACGGAAACGTGCATACCTCCTCCGACGGTTACGGAAGCGAAACCCGTTATACCTGGAATGAGCTTGACAGGATCGACACAGTGACATTTCCCGACGGCACTATGGAAAGACGCGAGTACGGCATCCTCGGTCAATTGACGAAAGTTTTCGATGACAATGGAATTAAATGGGAAGGAGTCTATGACCAGGGGGGAAGACTGATGCGGGAGACGGGACGATTGGGTCTGGATAAATCATATCTATATGACAGTCTTGACCGGATCGTGGAAGTGAAGTCGGGAGGCAGGATTACTGAAAGGTATTCGTATTCAGACAGAGGCCGCACCGTTACCGAATTTGACGGAAACGGAAAAGCCTATATATATCAAAAGGATGAATTCGGCCTCCCGGTGAGCGAGACCAACCGGCTTGGCGATACCCGACGTTTCGAATACGACCCAGAAGACCGCCTGGTTTCCGAAACCCGGTTCTCGGGCAAATCGGTGCTTACGGAATTCCGCGATGGAGAGGGCTCGGTCGCGACGCGCTATGGCGACGGGGCAGACACAAAAATAGTAAGGGACAAGGGCGGGCAAATCATCAGGGCCGAGGGAAGCACCGGAACGATCAGTTATTACCGGGACGCAGGAGGCCGCCTCTCCCGTCAAACGGATGAGGGCGCGGGAGAAACCACCCTTTACCGCTACGACCGCGCGGGGCGGCGCATACAGATGAACAGCGGAAACCGCGAGGTTCACTATCAGTGGGGAAAAAACGGCGAACTTCTGCAGATCGAAGATATCAGGCAGCGCATGTCGGTATCGTTCTCCTATGATGCGATGGGCCGGGAAACATCCCGACTCTTTGGGAACGGCGTCAGGCAGGACACAATGTACGACCGGATAGGGCGAACCGTGATGATCCGGGAAATATCCCCCTTGCGCGTCCTTTTACGCGCACAGGCCTATGTGTATGACGCACAGGGAAGATGCGAGTACATCGTCGATGAAAAAGGCAGCGTGACCGGTTATGAATATGACGAGGAGTCCAGACTTGAGTCGGTCACCTACCCGTTCTCCGAGGAAAAATTCGCCGCCGACAAGCTTGAAGCCGGGGAAACAGGTCTCCCCTTCACTCTCGACAAGGGCCGTCCGGAACGATTCGACTCTGATGCGGCGGTTCTGATCCGTGCCGCTGCCGATCTGATATCCCCCGGCCGCGGCATACAGGTCCCTGACACGCACACAGCGTGGAAGGAAACCTTCACCTACGACGCCAACGGCAACCGTACCGCAAAAGAGAGTCCCGCAGGAAAGCTTACATACCAATATGATGATGAAAACCGACTGCTCGCGATGGGAAACGCCGCCTTCTCCTGGGACCGGGACGGAAACTTGTTGTGTGAAAAAAGCTTGCAGAAATCGGCAATGTATGAATATACTGATACAAACCGTATGAAAACCTCTATCGTAACTGCCCTGATAGAAAAAAGTACCGTAGTCTCCGTTTATGCCTATGATGCCTTCGGCCGGCGCACCCTGGTCAAGGATGAAGGCGGCGAAACCATGCGCACAGTCTATGACGGCCTCACTTTCGACATTATCCGCCAAAATCCATCTTTCGCCGACGGCTCATTCACCTCGGCGGGTTTGACGGGCTCATCCGGCGCAGACGGTTCCTCCAGCCGCCCTCTCCCGAACGAAGGCGACCGCTACCGCTGGATCAACCCCGGCAGCGGAAACGATTCAGCCAACCCTTTCGGAAACAGCGCCGGTGACAGCCGATACCGCCTGCCTGACAATTCCGCTTCCGCCCTGATATCAACGCGCTATACGGGCCTCCAGACGCCCCTGTATGCAAACGGCGAACAGATTGCCATGAACCGGAGCGGCAGCTTTGGCAGCGAAATGAGCGCATCTGGTCCCGGAGGAACCGCCTACCTCGGAAGGGATATCCTCGGCAGCATGCGCAGTGCGACCGACGAATACGGCCGCCTTGAAGACCTCTACGACTATGACGCATTCGGCACACCCTTCAGGGGCGACTTCAATTCAGGCCTGAATGCCGGCTACACCGGCAAGCCCTTCGACCCGGCTACCGGCATGTACAATTACGGCTTCCGCGATTACGCCGCACAGACCGCCCGCTTCACCACCTCAGACCCGATCAGGGACGGCCTCAACTGGTTTGTGTATGCGGGTAATGATCCGGTAAACTTTGTGGATGAGTGGGGGTTGAGTGTGAGTGATAGGAATTCGGCGGCTGATGCAAGAAGTATGGAAGCAGTAGCGAAAACCTATAGAGAAAGCAATGCTCAATTAAATTTAAAGGTTGCACAAAACGCTACATCATTTGTTGGTTCCACATATTATTTGGGTGGAGAAAAGCCATCAAATGAAGGCGGAAATGGAATTGATTGTTCATCATGCGCATTAATTTCTGGAGAAAGGGCATCAGGTACTGGGTTAGCAGATCGTACGGCAAATTCGATGCTTAAGGATCCTAATTTATTAGTTGCTGGAGATGGCAAGGCTGGCTCTTTGAATTTTTATGATTGGGATGGTGATAATAAATATGAGCATGTTACAGTTGTTGGTGAAAATAATAAAGAAATCCATCCATCATCAAATTCTGGGACAATAAAACTTGTAGAAAATGGATCGCTTGATCAGTATGCGGAGAATACAGTGAATAAAAATTATAATTGGGACTATATTCTAGGAGACTAAATTTATGAACAAATTTATACGAACTTTTTTTATCTTTTTTCTGATAGTTCCTTATATCGCGTGTTCGGAAGATTATCAGAAAATTGATCAGGTTCTAAAAACTGAAAACAGTAATTTTTCAGTATATGTAGAATATGCAAATAAGACGGATAAAATTGTAAAAAATTTTTATATGGTTAAAGAAGGAATTACTAATGAAAAATTAGGTACAAAGCTTATTGATTTCAGAGATGGACTATTAACTGATAAAAATCAGAAAGTAATAATTGATCTTCGTAATCACAAACCAGCTTTTTTCGGTTTTACACTTGAAGTGTCATATCCAAAGAACAAGAGATATAGCCCTGGGTTTTATTTAGAACCCCATTTTGGGACTGGCGAACAAGTCGGTGATGCTATCATAATACAATGGGACGAAAAAAATGGAACATTTGTTAAAAGGACATATGATATTCCATAAATTTTTATTTTGAGTATTCCAAAGGAACAGCCCTGAGCATAGCTCCTTCCATGAACTTTTGGCAATCTGGCGTTCCTTATAAGGAACGGCCCTTCTCCTTTTGAACTTCGGTTTCATTAAACCCCAGTCAATAAAAGCTCGGGTTATCTTGCATGCGCACTGACGGTGAAAACAAGAACTTCCGTGTTCAGGCGCGCTAGTCAAGTTGAACCCCTCCTTTTATTGCTGGCTTTTAGATTCTGAGCGGCCGGCTCTCCGGTCTTAAGCCAATGAAAAAAGTCGGAAAAATGGTGAAAAAGCATCTTTGGGCAATATTGAATGCAATATGACTAAAAGCAACAAATGCCATAGCCGAATCTATAAATGCAATGATTCAGAAAATCAAAGCCCGGGCATGTGGATTCAGAAATAGGTCGCGATTCAGAACTGCAATATTGTTTCACAAGGGTGGTTTATCATTGCTTCCGATCGGAACTTTTTAATGGCTACCCACACAAAAGTCCGAAGGCCCGATTACCTTTCATACAATCCCGGAAATGTTAATTATCTACCAGCCCTACTCCAACTCCCGGAGCTCGGCATCGGCAAGGAGTTTGTTTTTGCGAATATGGATGATGTAGAAAAAGAGGACGCCCAACAGATAGACCGTGAACAGTAGAACGAAAGAAAGCAGACCGCCAACCCAGTAAGAGCTGGATACCAGGATGCTGATGATGAGCTGAAGGATAATTAGGATGAAGAGTACCCTGCGGGAGGAAAAACCCATCATCATCAATTTGTGATGGAGATGAAGTTTATCGGGGCTGTCGATGCTGCGTTTTTCGCGGATTCTCCGCCATATTGCGGCTATTGTATCAAAAATGGGAATCATCAGCAGCGCGCCCGTATAAGGAAGACCAATCGTCGCGAGGCCGTCGGAACCGCTCATGAGCGGAAGGACCGCAAGTGTAAAACCGAGGAACTGGCTGCCGCCGTCGCCCATGAATATTTTGGCTTTCGGAAATGGCAGGTTCAGGACCAAAAAACCCGAAATCGAGATAGCAAGCACAATACACACGAGAAACGCCGCTTCATTTCCGGTTTTATAGAAAAATAACGCGTAAGTAAGCGTGATAATCAGGGAAATTGAACCTGCAAGTCCGTCGATACCGTCAATAAGATTGACTGCATTCGTCACGCCGATTATCCAAAGAAAAGTGAGCGGAAACTGCATAATTCCAAAATTGACAGTCAAGTGAAGCGGTTCAATGGTAATGCTTGAAAAGGTATAGCCGCCGACGATAATCAATATTGCGGATGAGCATTGAACGAGAAGCTTGAAACGGGCCCGCCACGGCGTCATATCATCCCAAACACCCATGATAAAAATCATGGTGCAGCCTGCAATCAGAGGCCAGATGGTATTGTGCAGTTTGAATTCCGAATTCCGGAACATATAAAAAAGAACCAAGCCAAGCACAAAGCCGATTATTATCCCGATTCCGCCCAAACGGGGAATATTGCCGGTATGCACCTTTCGCGCGTCGATTAAATCATAAAAACCGAAATGGCGGGTGAACGCAATTACACATAAAATTGAGACTACCGAGGTTACAAATACTATTCCTAGAATTATTAAGGTATATAACATGCAGCGCAGCTCCCGTAAAAAAAACTGAATTTATATAATCACTGTTTAACAATTACATAGTCAAGTATATGGGATTCATACGAATAAATCAGGTAAATCTTTCACTATTCGATAGAGTTTTTTCAACTTTTTGGACAAAATTAGCAAAAAAAAGGACAGCGTGATACGCTGTCCTGAAAAACACTCAAGGAATAATGAAAAAATCTATGGATGTGCGGCCAGGATATCACGTACGGTATAATAGCTGACAATAATACCCAATGTGGTAACAATAACAGGAGAATACTGGCCAAAATAGTATCGGACAGTATTATTCGAAGCATCAATTACGGTTTCAGGGGTAATCGGATCGGCCTTTTTATGCTGTTTTCCCTGTATATCGGTGATTGTTACCCAGGAAAAATTGTTACGCGTAGTGTCAAACCCGCCGGCCAGGGCAACATAATAGGACCAGTCGCGGTCCTGTATATAGGGGAAGCGTCCAGGCCGGGTAACCGCTCCTGAAACGCTCACAAAATACTGGCGGAAGGGTACGACCAGGGTGTCACTGTCCTCGACGGCGTAGCTGCTGCTGTAGGAAGCATCGTAAAGCATGGGGTTAAGATTAATGGGAATCTGAATGCCGTTTCGCATGATATACGCGCCTGCGGTATCTGAAACCGAGGTAAACAGGGCACGGCTTCTGCGGACAAGGAATGCATAATTTTCGCCCTTATTAAAGCGGACGGATTCACGGCCCGATACTTCGGGATTTGCCGGTGTTTTCGGTCCGATGGCGCCTTCTATGAACATGACGGGTATCAGGTCAGTAATTTCTGATACAGTGACGGTGTCAAAATTCTGCAGTTCAAAATTTGAATCGATTGATCTCTGGTCAAGGAAAATTTTATTGCCCGAAACCGATTCACTCTGTACGTAACGGACAAGTTCAATGCGCTTAGTATCACACAGTGGAGTAAGGCCGCTGCCATAATAGGAGATAAGGTTCGATAGTCCCTCGCCCGGGAGGAGCTGATATATCCCGGGTCTCTCGACAGCACCGTTCAGGGTGACTGATCTTGAAAAACGATTGACAGTGATAATGTCTCCCGGTCTGACATAGGGGTCTTCACCAAGATCGCCAAAGCGCTGTGATTTGAAGAGATCAAACTTTTGACTTTTACCATTAAGAGAGGTTATGGTGATATCCCGAATGGATGCGTATTTCGTCAGGCTTGGGGTAGCTATCGATGAAAGACGTGAAAATGCCCAGGCATTTATTTCAGCGGTATTGAGGACTTCACCTTTCACGATAACAGTAAATACGGCAGGCGTTTGCAACACAAATTGCACCCCGGAAAGGGGGTAATTTTTTGTGACTATCGCTTCAACCTGGCTTTTAAGCTCCAGATAGGATTTACCTGCAGCATCGAGGACCGCTAGATTTGATACCCTTATTTTATAGGAGGTATCAACGATAATAGTGTATTCAACCGATGTGGTTCCGACTAAATACCCGAGCATATAGATATCCCCTGCAGTAACCAGATAACCCGGAGTAGACATGGCAATTTGGGCATTGGGCGCGATAGTCGTTGCTAAGGGAACGGTGGTATTAGTGTCCGCGGCAAACATATATCCGCAAAATGCGCCAGAAAGAAAGAGAATGAAAAAGATACGCTTCATTTTGTAATTCCTTTCAATTTTGCCATAACCTCTGGATCCTTCCGTATATTTTCAACTGTGTTGAGCACAAAAGACAAAAATATCGAAGCGAAAAAAGAGGTTAATATTACAATAATACAAAGCTTTCCCCTGCTGGGACCGGATTTTTGATCCGGTACTTCGGCTTTTTCGAGTACCTGGAAAATGGGCTTTTCACTGGCCATTGTTACCTTCAACAACTCGTATTGGGTTTTAAGCTGGGTGTAGACTGATTTTTGGGCATCCAATTCAAGGCTGAGCCGGGTGGCTTCAAAAACGACAGACTGAATACCTTTTGGGGAAGAGCCTGATGAAATATCACGGCCAAGCTGCTGACTTTCCGTCTCAAGACGACGGATTTCATTAAAAGTGTTAGCAATATTGACTTCCAGGTTTTCTTTTTGAAGTTTATTCTTGTCTAGTCCCATTTCAGTAAAACGATCCTCGAAATATTTTACAGAAAAATTAACCACGGACTGGGCAAAAACAGGATCTATATCAGTATAACTAATGCTGAAAACACCGCTATTACTATCAAATTGGGCGTTCATTTTCTTTTTAAGGACATTTCTACTCTCAGCTCGAATTGATTTAATAATTCTATAACGTGCGATAAGATTGAATTTATCAACAACAGCATCAAGGAAAGAATTAGTTCCAGCAAGATATACTGCAAGATTACTGTAACTTGAGCCTCCGGTAGCATTAATTCCTGCAAGCGAAGCCAAACTTCCCAACCCACTGGAAGAAAACATAGAGGTCAATCCTGCACCTGATGTTGAGGAATCATTTATCAGCATTAGTGCTTTTGGGGTATACTCATTTGGTAAATATGATTTATCAGATGGCAGTATTAATGATATTGCAGAATATAAAATTATAATTGTTATTGTAATAGTCGTAATCCCAAGGATCAGCCATTTCTTGCGTAATAATACCGCGACTAAATCTAACAGGTCGATCTCATTATTTACATTTTCTTGTTGTTCCATAAGTACCTTTTATTAAGTTTCATAGTAATAATAGCTAATTATAATGTACGACCATTTGACTTTCGATTATAAAATCAAAATACAATTAAGCGTCTTACAATTAATGCAATTTAGTATAATGAACAAGTAAGACTCAAAATGGACATAACGAACCGAGAACCCTTGGCCACTTACAAGCATATTTATCTATCAAACTAAGTTAATAATCAACAGTCTTCCCATATCATTTTTGAATTAGTGTTATACAAAAGTATTTTAGTGATAGAAATAAAGTTGCTCATATTTATTAGCAATAATACTCCATTGATATCTTTTGACTGCAATACTATTCATCCTTAAACCGATTTTATGTAAATCAATATCATTTACTGTATTTAATGATAATAGTAACTCATCTTTTGACTTCCAATAAATACATTTATTTTCTGTAGTATATATATTATAAATACACTTATATGCAAATACTGGAAGTGATAAATTCATTGCTTCAACTAAAGAAGGATTAGTCCCTCCTGCAGAATGCCCATGAATATAAATCTTTGCATGTGATCTTAAATAGTTAAGTTTAAAAATATCATATATGGGATTCATCAAAAATATATTATCAAAATTTTTATAATTATCATATAAATTTCTTCCATATTTGCTATTTTTCCAATTCCCCACAATAAGGAAATTATATTTAACTACCTTTGAAAAACATTCCAATAATAAATGAATATTATTTTCGGGCTCAATTCTGCATACCGTAATTGCATAATTAGTAAGATTAAAGGTATTATCGTTTTCTATATCTATTCTTTTAGCATGATCAGACCCATACTCTATTAAATAAGCTTTTTTATTATATTCACAATTAATATAATCTACTATTCCTTGATTATCACCAATTATTACATCAGCATTCTGTACTGCAACTTTCTCTGAAAGTTTCAGGAAATACTTTGCGAAAATACTCCATTTATCTCTTTTCCATTCCATTCCATCAATATTAACGATTATTTTGCCCTTGAAAAATAATCGTATAATTGGTAAAAAAATGCAACCTGAGACACCAAGAATAAGCATTATATCTGTTTGTATAGAATTAATCATACAAACCAGATCATAAATAATACTTAATGGTCCATTTGCATTAATATAAATATATTTCAAAATAGAGTTTTTATAAATTCGTGGGCCCTTTACAAGTATTTTTGAGGAACAATATATTATATATTGTATTTTAGTAGTTTGATTTTCAACTAAATTTTCTACTAAAGTTTCAAAGCCACCATATTGAGCAGGGATGCCAGTTATTCCAATAACTGAAATTGTTTTCATTTGAATTTCCTCATTTTGTTTAGCAAACCATCTTTCCATGCTCGTGCAACATACCTAATTGTATTATTTTTATTATCAAAAACTATCACACCAATAGAATACTTTAATGCTTTTGAAAAAAAAAGAATTTTTTCATAGCATTTTAAATTAGGATAATGAAAAACAAAAAAAACAGCATTTCTAATCATATAATAATATCGAATACTAGATCTTATAGTATACTGTATAAAGGCAATTCGTTTAACTCTATCCCCTAATGCATGATTTATTGCAAGTCTTGGTAATGTAACAATTTTATAGTTAAAATGATTCACTCGCCAGCACCACTCAAAGTCAACATAGTCTATAAATAATTCTTCATTCATTAATCCAATATCAACCAAACTATTAATTCTTATAAATAAACCTGATGCAATTACTTGTGCAGAAAATACAAATTCCGAAGTACAATTGCTTATTGCAATTGATTGAAATTTGGTTATCGAAATATTCTCATATTTCTTCTTTATTGTATTATAAAAAATTGGTGCATAACATGCAACTTTATAATTATTAAACTTAGCAGCAGCACTTAATAACGTTTTAATATATTCATTAGGATATATACTATCTTGATCACTTAATAATGCAAAATCATAATCATTCTTTTTAGCATAAATAAGTCCTTGATTATGAGCATGAGCAATTCCTGTATTTTTTCCTAATTCAAGAATTGTAATATTGAAACAGCTAAGTTTTAATGATAACTTTTTTTCATCATTATTTATTATAATCAACAAAGTAACTTGATCGACTATACTCAAAATAGATTGATACAATACGTCATAATTTGGTTTGTATGTTACAAGAATACAGAGAATTTTTTTCACGAGAGCAATCCTAGTGTTTTAATTGTTGCATAGAAATAAAATAAAATAAAAAAAATAGAACAACATAAAAAAAAACTTTTTTGTTTGACTTTATTATTAAAACTTGCTTCGGCTAACAAAAGCACAATCACAGTTGTATAATACTCTGCGAAGCGGACACTAATAACAGGCAAGCTCAAAGGGTTAAGATAGTAATAAAAGCAAAGACCAAAACTATATATCTTAAATAAAACAAGTAAATAATGATTATTAGAAAATATTAATATTTTAGATAAAATTAATAATAATATTAACATTGAAAGATATTTTAAATTAAAAACGGACATGAAATCAGATATATTTCCAGATTTATTTATATTAAATATTAACTGAATTTTTGTAATAAATTCAAATGCATCAACTTTTATATAACGTCCTACAATAGCGATTACAAATCCTATTATCGGTATGACTACATAAAATTTAACTGATTTTGATATTTTTATATAAAGCCAACAAAAAAACATCATTATAGAGGAATAATGAAACATGAAAGCAAGCAGTATTTTAAAAAAATAATTTTTAAAATCATCATTTCTAATATCTTTAATTGAAAGAAAAAAGATACTAATTGCAACGGCAACTCTAATCTGTGTATATGGATGCAACAAATAAAAGGTAGGTATATAAAAAAGCAAGGCCAAAAAATAATGTTTTGATACCTGAGTGAAGGAATAAAATAAAATAAATAAACTAATAATTGCTGCTATAAAATAAACAGTAGTAATACTTGAAAAAAATATCTCATTATTAATACTACGAAATATCGCAAACCCTGGTTCAACAAAAGTTTGTTGAGTTTTTGTCCCAGTAAATAATTTAACATAATTCGAATAATCCGGACCTTCACCTAGTATTCTAAAACCACTAACTAAAGATAACAGAACAAGTAAAACCACTGAAGTTATAAAAAAAATGGTATTAATATATTTATTACTATTATTGGTTTTCATTTGTAATTCAATCAAAATACCATGATCCTTAACAGAGTTTTCTTAAGAACAAATATAAATAATTTTTTCAGGCTTATTTTATTACAATTATTATCTAGTAAAACGATCATATTTTTTATATATAACTCTTGATGTTTCAAAACAATCTCATTACGTAAATATTTATCTAACGCAATATCAATTTTATCTTGTCGACTTTGTTTTTCTTTATGTTTTCTATAATAAAAAAGTATTTCTTTAATGCGATGTACTTTTACACTATTCTCGACAAAATTAAGAAAAAAATCCCAATCTTCATATCCTCTTCGAAATTTTGAATCAAAACCACTTGTTTTTTGATATTCACTTCGTCTAAACATTGCAGATATATAAATACAATTGGTTAACAACATCTCTTCAATACTATAATCCGGTATTTTCCATTTACCCCGTTTTGCTCCAAAATATTTAGCTTCAGAATATACAATACCAATAGATAAATCACTTTCAAAAACGGCTACACACTTCTCTAAATATTTTTTATGAATTAGATCATCTGAATCTAATAGTAAAATAAATTCACCACTCGATTTTTCTATACCAACAGTTCTTGCTACTGCTGGACCAGAGTTATCAATAGAAATAACAGTATATTTTTTTGCTTTAGTAATTGCATACAATATATCCAGGGTCTTTTGATCTGTAGACCCATCGTTTATGATTATAACTTCAAAATTTTTATATGCTTGTTTTTCAATTGAATTAATTGTTTCTTCTAAATAAAGCCCATGATTATAGCATGGTATTATTATACTTACTTTCATTTATCACTCCATAAAAACTCTGTTTTTTTAAAATTGTAATTTATATCACTAGTGTCCAAAATAAATGTTCTTTTTAAAGTCTGATTTCCGTGGTAAGATTTGAGTGACCAAACCTAAACCATTACCACAAAAGGAAATCAGACATGAATAACAATAACACGCTTTTAGGACAAATTCTAGAACTCGTTCCGAAAAGCTGGTAAAAGAACATAAAACCGAGAAAGGAGCTAAAAGTTTTACGAACTGGTCACATTTTGTGACGATGCTTTTTGCACAGTTTTCAGGGCAATCAGGGTTGCGATCGATCGAAGACGGAATTAATCAGCAGCCCATATCGTTGTACCATCTCGGTATTTCTCAAAATTCTACTTGATGCCTAGAGAAGTTAACAAATAAAATGAACTAAAATAATAAACTAAAATCTATTTATCTGACCATCATAGCGAATCATTTCGAAACAACACTTTTTATAACAGTCATACTAAATCATTGTCTATTAAAAATTTATCGCTAAATACTTATCAACGGAATAAACGCAACATATAAAACAAAATAAACTTAATAACATGCTGATAATTTAAAGAAAAAACAAAACTACAATAAGAATCATAAAGTTTAAAAAAATCTTTAAAACTATAGCGATTATTAATTGCGCTACGGCAATACATTCCTGAAAAGAAATATGATACTAGTTGCCTATTATATCCATTACTATTACATGCATTTAAAATATCGAGTAAAAAAAACATGAAATTTGTAGATATTTCAGAAACTAAAAGATTTCCAATAATAAATTTTCTAAGCAATAAAATTTCATCATCATTCCCCGTAATGCCTAAGTGTAACAGTCCCTGGCGGTATACCAATCCATGCTGTTTATCCCTCATAGCAACATTCTTATCAGCGTTAAATGTAATTCCCGTAATATTGATTCGATATTTTAATAATACTTCAGGTATATTACATATTCTACCGGAAAATGAAATTAATTGCCAAAGTCCAAAGTCCTCAACTGAATTATAAGTCTCATTATAAGTAAATCCTCCGGACTTGATTAAAGAGTTTCTAAGAATAACAGTTGGATGCATAACAACACAAAAAAAAAGCAGATAAGTTTTAATTGTATCACTTGAAAATTTATTTCGATAGATTTTTTTTTTGACTCCATCACCAAAAACCTCAACGCCAGTACCACAAACAGCTACATCTCTATTATTATCCATAAATAAAATTTGCTTTTCAAACCTTCTTGGGCTACAAATATCATCTTGATCCATTCTGAGAATATAATCACCTTTGATTAACTTTAATCCCCTATTAAGCGTTGAGATTAATCCCATATTTTGGCTATTTTCAATATATTTTATTCTCTCATCTTTAAATTGTTTAATAATATAATTACTCGAATCAGTTGAACCATCATTAATTATTAGCAAATCAAATTGCGAATATGATTGAGTTAATACACTAAAAATAGCTTCTTTCAAATATTGTTCACCATTATATACAGGCATTAAAACTGTTGCTTTTTTATTTAAGTTCATTACTGACACCCTGTTGAAGCATAGACCACATTGATGTAATCCCAGTAAAAATATCTGTTGATATATGAAAATCAACATCCAACTTCAATTTACTAATATCTAAAATGTTTATTTCAACATCAACATTTCTAGGTTTCTGATAATCAATAGTAATACTTTTTCGAGTAACTTCTTTAATAATTGTTAATAATTCATTAATACTCACACCAATTCCACTACCAATATTATATACCTGATTCCATTTTTCATTTTTAATTAATAAATACAAAGCATTACATAAATCATCAATATAAATATAATCTCTAATTATCTTTCCATCACCCCATATAATTAATGGTTCGTTTTTTATTATCCTGCCTAATGCTACAGCAATGATCCCTTGCTTTCCAAATATGTTCTGATGCCTACCATAAGGATTTGATGGCCTGACAATTAGATAATTCATTTTGTTAAGATTTGAATACATTTGAATGTATTTTTCGATTGAAAGCTTAATCCAACCATAAAGATTTATAGGTTCAGTTTCATGTGTTTCAGAATTTAATCCGTCAGTACTCTTACCATATACTGTTCCTCCAGAAGAAAAAAATATAATTTTATTGACATTAAATTCATTCATTACATCCAATAATCTTATCATTAAAAATAAATTGTTGCTAATATCATTTTCAACATTAAGTAATTCATTCCCAGGTAAAATTGTTGTAACTAAATTAATTACTATATCAATTAAATTCTCAGTAAAAATTGTTTTCAACAATCCTTCATCACCAATACTTCCTTTATAAATTGTAATATTCTCTATATCAGTTAAATTGGAAAAATTTGCGCACTCCATATCGAGTATAATAATATTAAAATTTTTATTTATAAAATAACTTGCAATATTAGATCCAATAAAACCGCTACCACCAAGCAATAAAATATTCGTCATAATCGTACCCATTCATTTGGAATTAGATCACGAGTGTCTTTTGTTTCATCATTAAACCATTTTTTTGGAGCTATGACGATCTTATCAGGATTCTTATTCAACCATGCACCCCACCAACTAAATGAACTATTTGCAATAATATTATTTTTACATAGACTCATAAGAAACAAATCAATATATCCATTTGTTTTATGACCGATTTCTTTACTTTGTACATCAGAATCAATATCGATAAAATTAATATTATAATGACTAATTTGTAAATTCTTCTTTACCCATGATATATCATCTGAAAAACAAAAAAAAACAGGATTATCAACTTTTGATAATATGTATTCGATTGATTTTAAATAGTAATCAATACTATATGTATTATATAAATTAGAAAGTATGGGGTTTGTAATATAATCTCCCCGGCGCACATGAATACTCACACTATTTGAATGGTGAATGGAATCAACTAATTGATCATACTCAGAAATATATTCTTTCTTAAAAGTAAATTCTTTACGTATTTCATGATCAAACATAATAAAGTATTTATAACTTTGCCAGTATCCTTCTTTAAAAAACAAAAATGATGATTTATATTTTTGAATACTATCATCATAATTAAAATTTTTTTCATAAACATACATTTTATAATGGAAAGGTGTACATTTATTTATTATGTTTAGTACTTTATCGGAAAATAAATTATTATATAGTGATTTTCTACGAATTCGAGAAGTAATTGCAAAATATTGCAATCCATAAATATCCGAGTTTGTCTTCTTATTAAACCAATCTATCCATGACAAATCAATCTGAAGCACATCCTTCCTTTGCAAAGCAATACTTTTTGCCATTGCGTACTCAAACATTTGATTTCCCAAACCACCAATTAAGCGTACAATTATCATTTTCTAAAAACCTTCTGGATTTGAGTTTGCAGAATTTTTTGAATTATGTGTATTTCAGCAAATATTTTCATTTTAAGTATTATCATACAACCTATAAATAGTATAATTAATTTATACAGGCAGTCTAAAATTAGTTGGCCTGGAAAAATAAAAGTTGATATTTGTTGAAAAATAAATATTATAGTAATTATAGTAAAATATAAAAAAATTTTAGAAAATTCAAATTTAACTGCAATCAACTGATTTGAATAAAATAAATAAACAATAAAAATAAAAAAATACACAAAAAGCGAAGAAATGACTGTTCCGAAAACTTCAAATCTTGGTACTAATAAATAATTCAATACAACATTCATTATTCCTGCAATAATTGAAAAAATAGTAGTAACATGAATTTTTTCTTTCGCTAAGATTGTTATTCCTATCATTTGTCCAACCCCAATAATAATATATGAAAAAAAAGTAATTTGAACAATTCTAATACTATTTATGTATTTTAAATCTATAAAATAATTAAATAAAATACTTAAAAAAGAATTACAAAAAAGAAATAACAGTCCAGCAATAAGTATAAATAAATTTAAATACTTTTTTAATTCAACTTTATATTCATTTTGTGAAATCGAAAAACTCTTAAGTAATACAGGATTAACAGAAGTCATATAAGAAGTTACAAAAAATAAATTAAATACCTCACCAATTCTTGTACCCATAGTATACAAACCCACATTTGTATAATTAGTGATATCTTTTAATATATATCTTCCAGAGTAATTAATTAAATAAGTAAATGAAAAACCAATTACTACTGGCAACCCTAATTTATAATAACTTATTGCTATATTCTTTTGAAAAGGGACCCACATGTTTTTATAATGCTCAAGAAAATAATCAAAACATAAAATTAACAATATCAATAAATTACTATACATTGTCCCTTGTATAAATCCATTAACACCTTGTTTTAAATATACTATAAAAAAAATAATCAGTGTTATTGAACATATGGTGTATAAGGTATTGAATAAAATATATTTCTTTGGTTTAAATGTTATTCTAAACATTCCCAAAAAAAATTCAATGAAAAAAGCACTAAATCCAATAATTACAATATCAATATAAGAAATTCGAGAAATATTAAAATTTAATGTTAATTCGATATTTGCATAAAAAAAATAAAAAAATAAACCAATTAACATAAAAATTATTATGGAATTTATGAAACTAAAATTAATTAAAACCATTCTGTCTTTTTGAGAATATTTATAATACAGAACAGGAACAGTAACAGATGCACCCCACCCAGATAAAATAGTCAATATTGGTATGATCAACCATAGAATTCCAATTTGTCCGAATTCTTCTACTGATAAAACCCGACTATAATATGGAATTAAAATAAATCTCAGGAGGGCATTAACTGCTTGACCTAATGTATAATATAAAAAAGTTTTTGATGATTTCATCTCGTTTCTATATCTTTTCGTCTTTTAAAAATGTTTTTTTTAAATTCTTCGATATTAAAATCAACAGCATGTTCTAAGAATTGTTTATTTTCAATTATTTTCTCAAGCTCCCATTCATACCAGTTAATTTCAACTAGTTTTTTTCTTTGGTTTTCAGTAAATCTCCATTTAATAAATCTCGATGGATTACCACCAACAATTGCATACGCTGGTATCGATTTAGTTACGACACTTCCCGCAGCAATTATTGCACCATTACCTATTTCAACCCCTGTCATAATTGTAACATTACAACCAATCCAAACATCATGCCCAATTTTATTAATGTAACTTCCATCAATTCCACCTGAATATATATGTTCACCTTTTAAATAAATAAAATCATGTGTTGTAAAATTTGTATAAATATGACTTCTTGGACCAATAGTTACATTCCATGCAATATTAACAAAATTACCAATTAGGGTGTCGTTAATAATACAATTTGTATTACATCCACTATAAAAACCAAATTTTGATCTTAACAAGGAACTACCATAACCGAATACATTAGAGTTATCAAAAATAGTACCATTTTTACTTAGTTTTTTATAAAATTGTTTTTTTTTAATTTTACTTGGAAAATATTTTATAAGCTTCATTACTTTACTTATCATTATTTATTCCTTTTTTGATAAAAAATTTAATCAAAAATCGTTGAATTAATTGTGAAAAAAGATATAAAACCAAATAATAATAATAATAATAATTCTTAAAAGTAGATTTTTTGTTTTTTGGGACTTTTATTGTTTTTAAAACAGTTTGTGAAAAACACTGTGACTTAAATTGCATAAAATATTCAGATTTTAAATACATATCAATTGATTGCAGTCTAGAGTTATATTGTTCTTCGGTCATCTGCAATATATATAAGTATAAACTTTCATATGTAGTAAACTTTCTTTTATCAATATAACAATCTGATGGAATATAATCACTAATATTTTCTGCACCCCAAAATATCGGAATGCATCTAGCAAAAAAACAATCGAATATTTTTTCACTAATTAATCCATTAATATTATTCATGTTTTCATAACAGACAGAAAATTTATATTTTTTCAATATTTCAAGTTTATTTTCAATTTTACCGCGATATGATGGGAAAAAACTTTTATCCCAACCGATCCCAAATAAATCGAATTGATCCTTTGCATTTTCTTCAAAATACTTAATAGCTTCAATTCTTTTTGAATACAATTCATTCGGATAAGTACTTATTTTAAAACCAGAAATATTTACTAGTAATTTTTTGCTTTTATATGGAATACTATTTATTAGTTCATTTTTCGGAACAGGAAAATAAAATTTGAAGAATTTTATATTATCAACAAGATCATCATTCCAAGTAAGCACAACATCAAAAATCTGTGCTAGTTTTTTCATGTTTTTTGTACTATGAATACTCATTACTACAGGCGGTTCAAACTGAATATAAATTATTTTTTTGTTTAGTAAGATTGCTTTTAAAATTAATTTAACATCCAGACGTAAAAAAATTACGCTGTCGGATTCACAAATATCATTAATATCTTGTGTATTTAAACTAATATTATTTTCCCAAAAGGTGCTTTTTAAATGAATAAAAGGTTCTAAAGCATTATCGCGATTAATTTTAGAATTTATATTAAATATATTATTATTATCATGTGATGGGTAAAATGAAACAAAACTAACTTTTCGCATTCATTAACACTTTAATTTGGGTATGTATCCTCTTTCCAGATACTAAATCATAATCCCACCATTTAGAATTATTTATAACAAATTGATCAGCAACTGAAAATCGATATCGAATAATTCTTGCAGGTACTCCTGCAACAATTGCAAAATCGGGAACATTTTTTGTTACGACTGCACCGGCTGCGATTACAGCTCCATTTCCAATAGTTAATCCTCGCAAAATAATTGCTTTAGCACCAATCCATACGTCATTTCCAATTACAAGATCTTTTGTGGTTAAAGTACAGTAAATATCGCCTTCAAAAAAAAAGGCAGAAGTAGATATAGAATCCAGGGGGTGTTCTCCAGGTCCAATAACTACTTCCGATCCAATTGAACAGTATCTTCCAATACGTGTTTTCGTGATTGAAGTATTTTGCCCAACATAAGTGTATTCTCCAATTGAACAATTATCATCAATAAATACATTTTTCATTATTAATGGATTTTTAATTCCACCAGGTTCGTAGAGCTTTTTAATTATACGCATTATTTTTTTTATCATTATTATTAAACTCACTTTTAGTTAATTTGTATTAGAGTTAAAATACTCTTTAATTTTCATACAAACATAAACTACCTGTTCATTTGTCAACTGTACTGCAGATGGTAACCACAAACCTTTATGTGCTATTTCTTCAGTAACTGGAAAAGATTCTGTATTACGATTATACACAGGTTCAGAATGCAAAGGCGGATAAAAATCCCTAGTACCAACGTTGTTTTCTTTAAGAAAGTTTTTCAAACCTTCACGATCCTCAACTAAAATATCAAAAAACCAAGGCGATGTATTTTGAAGATTTGTTGGGATTAATTCAACTTGATGAATAGTTTTTAAATGCTTCTCGTAAAGTACCCCTATCGCTTTTTTCCGTTCTACACGAGCAGGGACTTTTTTCATTTGTTCAATCCCAATACAAGCCTGTAAATCGGTAAATTTAAAATTCCATCCTTGTGTAATATAGTGATCAGCTCCTGGTTTTTCCCTACCAAAATCCCTTAATTTAGATATTTTTTCTGCGAGTTCTGAATTATTTGTTATTAGTGCACCACCCTGCCCGGTTGTAATAATTTTTGGCATTGAAAAAGAAAAACTTCCAATATCACCGAATGTGCCAAGATGTTTTCCATAATAAAAAGAGCCTAGAGCCTGTGCGGCATCTTCAATTAGCCAAATTCCTTTGTTTCTGCAATAATTTACATATTCTTCTATATTTTCGGGATATCGACCATTAATAGTTACTAGCATAACTGCTTTTGTTTTTTCCGTAATAGCATGTTTCATTTTCTGAAAATCCATACATAAATTTTTTCTATCAATATCAACAAATTTAATCGTACAACCAATTAATGAAGCAGCGTTAGCAGTGGCTACCATTGTATAATCAGGAACAATAACTTCATCTCCTGCTTTTATACCGCAAGCCCATAGCGCCGTTGTTAATGTTACCGTTCCATTTGCAAGAATATATGAGTATGTTGCCCCGGTATAATCAGCAATCATCTGTGCAAATTCTTTAGTCTTTTTAAACTCTGTTAGCCACGCACCAGAAGACATATACTCTGTAACGGCGTTAATTTCTTCTTTTTCAATAAGTGGTTCCATTTGATTAATAAAAGTCATTTATTATATTCCTCCATAAGTTTTCTTGCACTTTCTAACATTATCTTGCCATCTCTTGGTCCTATCTCTTTACAAGGTATCCCCGCATATAAAGTCCATTGTTTATAAACATTTTTCTTTATTAAACTCATGGCACCGGTTGCCATTCCTTCAGGAAGA
>JAYVSC010000192.1:0-33518 GCA_043775705.1 Spirochaetales bacterium
ACAAGGTAATAACTTCGGCATACCAGGAATATATTCATCTTGCGGCGATAACGCTGACAAAATAAGGAGAAGAGAAATGATCAATCTGGTTGGAATCAACAAATACTGGGACAAGATAATCGGACCTGACGGAAGCGATCGCGTTTTCGGCTTAAGGGATATTAACCTCGAGATCAAGAGGGGCGAGTTTATCACTATCATGGGCCCTTCCGGATCCGGCAAGTCGACGCTCCTTCAAATTCTCGGCCTACTTGACCTGCCGAGCGAGGGTCAGTTCCTGCTCGAGGGAAACGACGTGATGAACCTTGCGGACCGGGAGCTTGCCCGCGTCAGGAATAAATTCTTCGGCTTTATCTTTCAGAGTTTCCATCTCCTTCCCGAGCTGAGCGCAAGGGAAAACGTCGAGCTTCCGATGAGCTACGCGGGCATCCCCTCAAAGCAGCGCCATGAGCGCGCGGTCGAGCTTCTCGAGAAGGTCGGACTTTCCCACCGCATGAATCACGTTCCCGGCGCCCTGTCGGGAGGCGAGCAGCAGCGCGTCGCAATCGCGCGGTCTCTCGCGAACGATCCCGGTTTCCTTTTCGCGGACGAGCCCACCGGAAATCTTCCCTCGGAAACGGGTCACCAGATAATGGATATCATCAACGGCCTGAACAAGGAGGGCATGACTATAGTCATGGTCACTCACGACGATAATCTGGGGAAGCTGGGCACAAGATGCCTGCGTCTCTCCGACGGCAAGATCATCAATTAAAAGGGAGGATTGAATGAATGCATTTATTTTGAGCGTCCGGTACATCCGCTCGCGAAAGCTGGAATCTTCCCTTGGAATTTTCGGTATAGTCCTCGGCGTCGCGACCTTGGCCGGAACGCTTTCCCTTATCACCAGCTATGAATCATATTACGATAATTTTTCCCGCTCTCCCGAATCGCGCCAGATCCGCGTCGTCCAGTCGAGCCGCATCCGTGTTACCGATTCCGCCGCGGCGCTTATCGGGACGACCGAGGTGACAAACATTCAGTTCACGGCTGACGAGGCAAAGGCCGCTCTCGCCCTTTGTCCCGACGTCGAGAATTTTTACCAGGCGGACTACCGGTCCTTCAATACAACGGCGAATACATCTTCATCTTCCGGTTTTGACGGACCCGGCGGATTCGGGCCTCCCGCCCCTGCAGCTGCCGCGACCGGCAATGCACGCGCCAGCATCGGTGCCAACGGCGCACCTGCCGATGCGCGGCCCAACGACGGGATGTTCGGCAGATCAACCGAAGTGATCGACACAACGCTTGAAAAACCGACGCTTGAGACGATCAACGGCGCCATGGTATCCGGAGGCTTTTTCTCGGCTTATACCCTTCGCGCAAAGTACGGCGACATCTTTTCCGATTCCGCCGATAACTCCGGCGTTCCCGGCGTCGTGCTCGGCGCTTCTCTTGCCCAAAAAGTATACGCGAGCGTCACCGATCCATCTCTCCTGATCGGGAAAAAGCTCATTCTCAACAATTCTACCTATAACATTATCGGAGTTCTCGAGAATGACCCGTGGAACAGCTCGGGACGGAACATCACTTTCAATGAAATGGCTTTTGTCCCGACCTACGAGATGCGAGCCGGTGCCGGCGCTCGAGCGCGGTATCGGAATATTATCTATACCTCGAAAGAATCGGGAACCCCCTCCCGGGCGGCGATAGAGCTTGAAAACTATTTCAACTCTATCCATGGAGAGGGAACGGTTAACGCAGAAGCAAATCTTGACCGGTTCTACAAGGAACTGACCAAGAGAGAGCGCATCCTTACGCTCATGGCGATTCTTGCCTCGGCAAGCGCGCTCACTGCGGCAATCAACCTGTTTAACCTGATGACAAGCCGCGTCGTCCGACGCCATAGGCCGATCGCCATCATGCGGGCAATCGGAGCGTGGAACATGCGCGTGTTTTCACAGATCATGCTCGAGGCCGCGATGATCGGGACAATAGGGGCTATCGGCGGAATAGCCCTCTCGCCGCTCGTCGTGCGCGTGCTCGGGAACATGCTCGAGAACAGCGCGACGAATCAGAGCATTCCTGTCTCTGTCAATTTGCCCGTCCTGGTTCTCGTCGGGTTCGGTGCCCTGTGCATTTCGCTCATATTTGCCGCGATACCCGCGAAAACCGGGTCTTCGCTCGTCATTACCGATGCCCTGCGTTCTGAATAGGAGACTAACCACATGATGAAAAGACTTTTTTGGAAATGGCTCAGGGTTATCAGAACCCATCCCCTGCGTAATATACTGCTGATCCTCACGACCGCGATCGGAACCGGCGCCCTGGGCCTTTCTCTGCAGACGACCGCTCGGCTTGACCGCCTGGTTGAAGCCACTACAGGCGGTGCCGACCGGAGGATCGTGATCGCCAATGCGGAAATCGGCGTTGACGGAAATCTGTCCTGGACGCGTCCATTCCAGTTTTCTGAGAGCGACCGTGAAACATTCACCTCGGACATAAAGGGAATCAAGGTCGTCTCGATCGTGAATCAAACCCCGATGGAACAGATACAGGTCAACAACCAGTACTGGAAGCCGTCCGGCGTTCTGGGCACGGACAACTATTACGCTTCCGTGATGGGTCTCGATATTGTCGCGGGAAACTTTTTTTCCGCAGATAACGTGAAGAACAAGGAAAAGGTGATGGTCATTTCCGCGCGGGCCGCGAAGACACTCTTCGGGAGCACCGAGGCAGCGAACGGAAAGACAATTGCCGTTGATAATGGTTTCCGCATGTTCGGCGGCGGACGGGAACCAGCAGGCGGGCAGGGCGCAAACGCCCGCGTTCAGATCTCTCCCTGGTCAAATTATACGGTGATCGGAATCTACGCGGACCCGACCCGCTTCGAAGCTGAAAATTACGGCATCGAGGATTACCTGGTTCCTTATTCTTCGATACTCCCAGCCGGAATGAATTTCGCGATGCCCGTGCGCATGTTCGTTTCACGAATTTCGTCCACGGCAGTCGCGAACATTGAATCCGCGATACGCACGGAAATGGACACGCGTACCGGAACTAAAGTGAAGATATCGGTATGGGAAGGCTCTCCGGACAGCCCCGGCGTTTCCACGATACAGAAGGCGCGCCAGTCCTTGACTGACCTCTCCCTCGTAACCTCGGGTCTTGGTTTCCTCATCCTGATAATCGCGGCATTCGGCATCGTATCGGGCCTGCTCGTGGACGCGGCTGACCGCGCGAAGGAAATCGCGCTCAAGCGGTCCATCGGCATGACCATCATGCGCGGTACCTTCGAACTCTGCTCGCGTAGCATGGCTCTCGCCGGCGCGGGCGGAATTATCGGCCTTGTCCTGGCGACGGTGCTTTCCTCCCCCATGCAGACCATTCTCGTTCCCTACCTTGATGCGCTCGGCATAAGCATGAATGATCTGACCTTCAGGTTTTTCGAGGTACGGACCGTGCTGGCGCCCGTGGCTGCCCTTTCCCTCGCGTTTGTGTTCAGTCTGCTTCCCGCTGCCCGGGCTGCCGCTTCTTCAATCGTGAACGGGCTGAAGGAATAAGGTGATGTATATGCTGTTAAAATCAAGACGCCCTATGACCCGTTTTCTTTCCGCGCTCATTCTGTGCTCTTTTTCAATGCTGCGCGTTTCTGCGATTACCATCGATGAAGTGATGGACGCTGCTCTCAAAAATGATTCTTCGCTCGCGGACGCGAGAAGCCGTCTGAAGGTAGCAGAGATAAACGTGTTCAAGAGCGCATCATTATATGGGACGAACCTTTCCCTGTCGGGATCACTCAAGGGCCAAAACGGTTCCTCTTCCGCGCCTTCCGGTGCTGGCGGCGCTGCTTCGGGCGCCTCCGGATCGGATGTGCAGAAGTCGGTGTCCGTAGGCCTTGCCGTCCCTCTCTCAAAATGGCTTTCGATCGGCGTCGACGCAAGCACCGATACCAAAACGAATACGGGCACTCTGTCCCTGTCGCTCACTCCCTTCGCGAAGTCCGATACTCAGGCTGAAACCGCGTGGAACAAGGCGGTCATCGACGCACAGAATGCGGTGAGAACCACTCTTCTCGATGTAAGGAAGGAATATCGCGCCGTGCTCACGGCGCAGGCCGAGTACGAATACCGGAAGGCTGCGGTCTTGAGCGCGCAAAACGAGCTTTCCCGCGTGCAGTATCTGGTAGAGCTCGGCAATGCCCGTAAATCGGATGAGCTTACCGTCTATTCAGACCTTATGGACGCCCAGGGTTTCCTGGATACGGCCGAAAATAATCTGAATCTCGCAATCCAGAATTTGTCTCTGAGCACCGGTCTTGATATTTCGGTGCTGAAGGATTTTACCTCTCTTGATGCGGTAGCCGAGAGGACTCTCGTGACGGAAGACGAGTGGGTTTCCCGCTCGCCCGAACTGGCAAACGCAAAGGCGAGTCTGGACTCGGCGAAAGGCTCGTTGGATCAGAGCGTGACCCTTCCTTCGCTTTCACTCGGGACGAGCGTGAACGACACAAAGGCCTGGACTGTCACGGCGAAGGTTTCGTTTTCGCCGGATCTGGTGTTCCAGAAAACAAGGGAAGCCTCGAATGAGAATGAAGTGATGCAGGAAAGGTCATATGCGAATACGGAACTGTCTGTGCGGACCGCCTGGAAAAACCAGAAGAACGCTTTGGTAATGGCAGAGCGGAATTTTGAAAACGCGAACCGTTTCCTCGTGTCTGCCCAGACCACCTACACTGAAACGGAATTGCTGATGGAAAGGGGGGATGCCGCCAAGGCGAGCCTCAATACGGCAAACGAAAAATTACTGTCCGCAAAATTTCAGCTCCGGAAAGCCGTCGAGTCTCTGGAAAATACTCGTGACTCGCTGGACGTATCCTGGCAGCTTCAGACGCAGCGGTAGACCCGGGGGTAGACCCGGCGGTAAATGTAATTTTTGGGAGCGGGCTTACTCTTGCAGCCCTTCCTGCCCCAGCAGTCCCTGAGGGGCCTGATCCTGCAGTGATTGATCCTGCAAGGGCAAGTCTGTTTTCTCGGCCTGCCAGCGGTTCAGGAGATAGATGATGCTCTGGTCGATAAGCTTGAGGGGAACCTTGCATTTCCTGCAGCGGAATCGTCCGTCCTCACCGAGGGTTTCTTTCGCGCACCTGATGCAGTAGATATCGCCGCATTGGGGGCATGTTCCCGCCGGCAGACCGTCCGGCGGTTCTGCGGTCAAATGGAGTGATCCCTGGGCAGGAATGTCTTTCGGGACTCGCCATTTTCTGAGGCATATGGAGCATTCAACGGTCTTCGTCCGGTTTTCCTGTATATCGCCCTCGAGGGCAGCCGTACGTTCCGAGTTTTCAATTTTTAAAAGACGTTTTACGGTATCGGAAGCTTTCTGCATTTTGTTCGTCGACATATATACCGCGCTCAAGTCGTACAGCAGATCGGCATTGTCCGGGAATTCGTTGAGGCCCTGAACGAGAGCGACTTCTGACCGGGCGTATTCACCCTTTTTGCCCGCAAGATAGCTGATCAGTTGATATATGCGTGCGGACGGCTTGATGTCTAGGGCTCTGCCGAGAAGATCATCCGCCTCGTTGAGCAGGTCGAGCTCAAGACAATTAGCCGCGCGGTCTGTCAGGAGTTCCGCGTCGAAAGGCCGCCGGTGTATCGCTCTCAGGTACCAGTCTTCCGCCTCTTCATGCCGTCCGGCCTCGACAAGCAGGTTAGCTCCCGCGCGCAGCGCGTCGGCGTCATCGCCGTCGAGCAGGGGAAGCGCTTCGTCAAGCCTGCCCTGCAGTCTTTGTATTTCCGCATAATTGATGAGTACTGACATTTCATCGGGAAGAAGGCGTCGGGCTTCGAGGATGAACCGGTCCGCCTCTTCGCTTATGCCCTCTCCGATAGACTTGAGGGCGGCGAGGTTGTATACCCATCCATTATCAGCTCCCGTATCGAGGGCTTTTTTCAGTTCCTTATCGCATTCTTCGCCGGCGAAAAAAAGAGTCTCGGCGAGTCGGAAGTGATAGAGTCCGTAATCGCCCTCGAGCTCGAGCGCCTTCCGGAAAGCGGCGATCGCGTCTTCGGTACTTCCGCGGGCGCTCAGGATCATTCCGTAAAGATACCATACCGCCGAATCCGGAGAGTTTTTGGAAGCCGCCTCTGAAAGGTACTTCAGCGCTTCCTCGTGCTGTTCTGTCGCGTACAGATATTTTCCTATCGTCGCCTGTACCCTGATGTCTGCTTCGTCAATCGAGCGCAGCAGGGGAATGACCTCGGCGAGATCTTCGTAGTTTTCATTTGCGAGAAAGAGGCGCGCGGCTTCGAGCCATGCGGTGAATGCCTCATCCTTTTTTCCGGAAGCCATCCATTCCCTTCCCTCGTGCAGGACAAAGAGGCCCTGCTCGGGATTCAAGGCGGCTGCCCTCGCGTACGCCTGTGCGGCCTCGAGGTGCGCTCCCTTCCAGTGGTGGAGGTGACCGGAAAGGTTCGACAAAAACGAGGACTTGTTGATAGTTTCGGCCGACAGGTTTTTCAGCAGATCGTCGAGTTCAAGGAACCTGTTCTGCAGATACAGGATTCCGCCCAGCTCCGCAGAGGCATCTTCATAGGATTCGTTGAGGGAGAGCGCTTTCCGTACCTGTGTCTCGGCTTCAGGGAGAAGTCTCTGGGCCAGGTATACCTGACCCGACAAAAGCAGTTCTTCGGTTCCGGGTTCCCTGTTTTTCCATGCGCGCTTAAGCTCGATAATCGCCGGGACGTATTTGCCCATGGCGTACCAGGTTTTTGCGAGGTTGATATGGGCTTCCGCCGGGATTCTCATGTACTGGTTCCATCTGGAATACACGGTTTCAACTTCTATTGGGCGCGAGTCAAGGGCCACCGCGTTCAGGATTGTTTTTGCCTCGGTTTTGACGCCCCAGTTTTGTCCCGCAAAGGCTATCTTTCCCGCCGCCTGGATAAAGTCATCCTGGCATTCGGCGACCCACATGTCGTTCAGGATGACCGTGAAGCTGGTGCCGCGCGCGATGATCCTGAGCGAGTACACATCGTGATTTACCTGATAAGGGGTAAGCGTGTCTTCGCTCTCGTTGTCCTGGTGCTGACTCACGGTCATGTGCGTGTCTGTCCATCCGAGAACGGGAATAGGCGTGTTGTTCACTACTGCGTCCATGCGTATCATTCCGTGATCCGAGATGAGGACGCTGTAAAATGTCGACTCCGAAAGATATCTGAAGAGAATTCCCGCTGCCATAGTGCCCGCCCGGGTTTGATCGTTCGCTTTCTCCTCGCCCTTCGTTTCTTTCAGAGCCCTGGGCCTTCCTTCCTTCCTGTTTTCGGGAAATTCAAGCAGCGCTTCCAGAACAAAGTCTTTGTATCGGTAGAGGGGATCGACAGTCCATGCATATACGTTTTTTTTGTCGAAATTGAGGACCAGGCCTTCCCTGGACAGGCTGGCGGAATAGGCATCCCCCATTTCTGCGCTGAAACGGGAGGAGACGGGTTTGTGAAAATCCGTTTGCCAGTATTCTTCTATGATTAATTCAGGATCAAGAATCTCTTCCTGCGTGACTTTGAAAAAACGTTTTAAAAATGTAAACATACTGATTTAAATTACTGCAAAACCCTGTATCTGTCTATGGAAAAGTCGACTATATCCCGGATCCGCATCAGACGGTACTTTCGCTCTTTCATTTGCCCGGATAAAATTTTTTCGGGATGCTTCAGAACGAACGCTTCTCCGATTTCCGGAAACAGAGCGCTCCGGTAGGCGAGGTCCTCCCATACTTTCCACGAGAGGCCTTTCCAGGTCGAGACTGCCGCGCGGCAGGTGACCCGGTCTGCAATGCCGCCTTCGCTCTCAAGGCGACGGGCCGCCTCATATTCGGCAAGGTGCATGCTGGAGCATGTGTCCCAACCGGTTCCGAGCATGAGGACGAGGGCATCGATTTTATAGAGGGTATCGAGGGGGGAACCCTTTCCGAGGGCTGTTTCGCACTCATGGCGGCGGGTAAGGGCGCGCGCAAGGCTTCCCTTTGCGCAAAAGGAAAGATAGGGGTGGGCTGAGCGGTAGACGCCCCTCCTCGTGCGGAATGTTTCGCTGATTTTACCCATACCGGTGCATGGGGTACTGTGTTTACTAAATATTGAGGGCTCTCCCTCCGGGGAAGAGTCCGGGGAACAGTCCGAGTGAGCGGGCATTACCACAGTGAGGCCCTTTGTGCTGCAGCAGCTGACGAGTGCGTCGATTACTTCCTCCGCCCCTAACGGAACATGACCGAAAGAGGAGAGGGAGGAATGGACTAGGATGGCGCTTTTTTTCGGCAGTTTGTTGCCGGGATACAAAGAGGATGCGCCGATCAGGAGGCGAGCGAAAAAGTCATAGAGGTTGTTTTCGGAATTTTTGATCACCTGACCTCCCTTGCGTTCAATCCCACTCGGATGGACTTGTATACTACCCTAAAACCCCTGTTTTTTGAAATAGAGGAACTATTAGTTGCAAAAGGCAATTAATTCGCTAAAAACCTCTTCCCTATTTTATCTTTGTTTACTACACTAAAGTCATTGATGTAAACAGGAGTATGCATGGCTTTTCCAAAGAATTTTACCTGGGGTGCGGCAACCTCGTCCTATCAGATCGAAGGCTCCTGGGATTGCGACGGCAAATCCCCCTCCGTATGGGATGTTTTCGCGGGAACGCCCGGAAAAACCTACAATAACGATACCGGCCGCATTGCGTGCGACCATTACAACCGCTATAAGGACGATGTGTCCCTGATGAAAGAGCTCGGTCTGGAAGCCTACCGCTTTTCCCTCTCCTGGCCGCGCGTCCTTCCCGAAGGCCGCGGAAAGATAAACGTCAAGGGTCTCGATTTTTATTCCAGACTCGTAGATACCCTCCTCGAGGCAAAGATTACCCCTTGGGCAACGCTTTTCCATTGGGATATGCCCCACATTCTGCAGCAACAGGGCGGCTGGCTCAACCGGGACACAACCGATGCGTTTGCCGAATACGCCACGGCAGTAGTGGAAGTTCTCGGCGACCGGGTAGATCACTGGATGACCTTCAATGAACCCCAGTGTTTCCTCAGTCTCGGCCTCGAGAACGGTACACACGCCCCGGGTCTAAAAGTGATGAGGAGCGACCTTATTGTCGGTCTGCACCATCATCTCCTCGCTCACGGCAAAGCGGCGGAAATTCTCCGCTCGGCCGGGGGGGCGCGCTTTAAAATCGGCTATGTTCCTACAACCTCGGCCCTGATTCCCGCTTCGGAAAAAAAGGATGATATCGACTCGGCGCGACACATGTTTTTCTCGTACATCCCGAGAAATGGTCCGCTGTGGACCGTGGCCGCCTATACCGATCCGGTATTTTTCGGCGCCTATCCCGCCGATGCCCTTGTTTCTTTTGGAGCTGACCTTCCGAAAAATTGGGAGAAGGACATGAAGGTTATCAGCGAACCGATTGATTTTTGCGGAATCAACCTTTATTCCGGCATCCATCTCGCCCGTGACGGAAAAGGCGAAACCGTCATTGCCCCCGCTCCCCCCGGCATCGCGCAGACGGCGAATAAATGGAACGTCGAGCCTGAAACGCTCCGCTGGGCGCCGCGTTTTCTTTCCGAACGCTACAAGAAACCCGTGGTCATTACCGAAAACGGGCTGTCCCTTACGGACTGGGTGCACCTGGACGGAAAGGTTCATGACCACGCCCGCATTGATTTTACGAAACGCTACCTGCTCGAGCTCGAAAAAGCCATAGCTGACGGCGCCGATATAGCCGGCTATTTTCACTGGAGCCTCATGGACAATTTCGAGTGGGGCGAATCCTACAAGGAACGATTCGGCCTCATTCATGTGGATTTTCAGACTCTCAAGCGGACAATCAAGGATTCGGGTTTTTGGTACCGCGATGTCATCGCTACAAACGGGGCAAGCCTGCACTGAAAAGAAACCCCGACGTATCGGCAAAAAAACGATTGACGAATGATCAATGCGGATTTACTCTGACTTAACGGAGTATTTCCGCATTATTAACCCCTGCATCTTAATCCGTATCCTCCAATAGGAGAGGTATATGGACTACCATCTGTATCTTTCATTAATGCCCGAAGCCCTCATCGCGTCAATGCTGAATCCCGAAGACTTTGCATCCTATTATGCGCTCGGGGGACATGGAAAAACACAGGGTCAGGCGGTTTTCATCGAGCTCGATCCCGAATTCCGCAGCGATTTTCTTCCGGTGGAAGAGGGGCTCGTACGCTGTGTCCCGCACTCTGACGGAAACCCGAAAAGGTCCGTGTATATCTCAATCTATCAGGTTCTCGAGCATGTTCCCGCTTCTGCGATGAGGGACCTCTACTTTGTCACGAAGGACGGACACGCGCTCCGGGTTTCACCTATCGTTTCCACGGTCAATGAAAGCGGTCTTCATTATTACCAGGAACTGGCCCCTGTCCGGCCCGCGGTCGTAAGCACTCTCGGGCCCGGAGATTTTTTCGCTTTTCTTATGGACAGCAGCGAGGGCTTTAAGGGTCTTCCCGCAATCGCCTTCGTCGAGCTCAGGCTCGGCGAACTCAGCCTCAATCCGGAGAAGGGATCATCCCATGATCTGCCCTACGAGAATATGGAACACCTTCGCATGTGTCTTTCGGAGATCAAGACAAAAAAAGTGACCTCCAAAATTCTCGATCGGAACAGTTCCGGCCTTTTCCTGTATCGTATGGTAAGAAATGGTATCTTCGTCGGCAGCCAGAAAGAAGGTCTCTTTCTGTATGGAATGCCCCCGTCAGCCCAGCTTCGCGAGAAATATTATTCCTGGTGGCGCTCTGCAAATATGTGAGAGAAGTTTCATCTACGACAAATAGCAACGTTCTTCTCTTCGGGTACTGGCCGCTGTCCCGTGCTTCGGCGATAAAAATTGACAATCTGGATAAAAGGCTTACACTTAATTCAATTATGAATAACTTTATTTATCAAACCCGTTTTCCCGTGTTGTCCTATAAGGGGGATGAAATCCTTCCTGCAGGAGCAATTCTTGACGAAAAAACCCTGAAAGGCCTTAAATCCCATTCAATGGACCGGCGTCTGTATCCGATCGGTTTTTCTGATATGGTGAGGACTGACCTTGAGGGATTTCTCGATAATCCCCCGTATTCAGAGATTTTCCGGGACACTGAGTCGCGCGATCATATTTTCGCGATGCTTAAAAAGATTCATATTCCAAGGTGTACAGTTGAGGTCGCAGAATATTTTCGGGAAAAGGATTTTTATACCTATCGGCATATGCTGGTAGTCTTCGCAATATCAACCCATCTTGTATCCCTTTTATCTCCGACCTGGGATTATTCGCGGACCATCATCGCGTCCACCGCTCATGATATCGGTAAATGTTCGATTCCGGTCAATCTGTTGAAAAAAGAAACGCCCCTGACGCGGAGCGAACATGAACAGATAGAGCACCATACGTTTGCGGGCTTCGCCTTGATTCATTATTACACGAACAATTCCGATACCGACCTCGCTTCGCGGGTTGCCCGCGATCATCATGAACGGCGGGACGGATCGGGCTATCCGGCCGGACTCACTACCATTGACCGTATGATAGAAATCGTCATTGCAAGCGATATGTATGACGCCCTGGTGTCGTCCCGTCCTTACCGCTGCGAACCCTATGACAACCGGAGCGCTCTCGAGGAGCTTTCCGCAAGCGCGCTGCACGGCAAGATATCCAGTGAAACTGTGCAGGCCTTGGTCGCGAGCAACCGGAAAAAGCATACTGATTGGCGGGAGTGCGTGATTTCGAACGAGAAGAGGGGCTTTGCGCCGAAAGGAAACAATTACGGCATTTTAGCAGACGATGAAGAGGGGAATCAAGCGGAAACTTGATTTTTTGACTGGGAAACGGCTTCCAGATCGATTCGCTTCAGTTTTTTGCGGAAATTGGCGGTGTTGTCGGCAATTATCGTTTTCAGATAATCCATCTGCCGTTCAATAGATTCAAGATACAGGTTTTTTTCTACCCCGTAGCGCGAGGTAAAATGAATCAATGCGAGGTTTGTCGTGTTTCCGAGGGTATGAAAGAGCCGGTCCCGGGTCAATTCGTAGAAGACGAGGGTTTTTTTCAGCATGTCAAACTCAGTCTTATAGTCGGCAAAGCCTGCTTCCTTGAATTCATAGTACAGAAACAGCAGTTTTTCCAGATAGGTCCTGTCCGCCATCTGGCCGAGCAAATCCGCGGACGCAAGCATTTTGCCCGCGAATCGTTCCTGCTCGTCGGTAAAGGGTAATTCGTCAAAGTGTATGCCGATATCGGTAGCGGCAATAAGGTGGGCTATGCGTTTTTGGCGTTTTTCGTTCAAACCGAAGACTTCCCCGTTCTGTTCCGTAAAAACAATGCTCCGCGATACATGTGTTTTGGTATATTTTGCGCCTGTTCCCGAGTTGTCGGACTTCTCCTGTATATATCCTGAATCATGGAGCATGGCGGCAATGCACAGGTCAAGCTGGAGTTCGCTGTCAATGCAGGGGCTTTGGGAAAGGGCTCCGTCAATCAGCCGTATCGTGGTGCCGAATACATCGCAGGTATGGTTGTAATCGTGATACTCGGTATTGCATGCGTTGTAGAGCGGAAAAGAACCTGAAAAGAGGCTGACAGTGAGGTCCCAGCAGCGTTTCATTTCATCCGTGTCCTGTTGTTTCATTCGCGAAGAGGCGATGGTAAAGCATTCGGTCAGCACAAATTCCCGGTTTGCGGGATTAAAGAGCCGTGAGAGATTTTCGTTATTCCCGTTTTCCATCAGTCCCTCCGGCCGGGAATATTTCCCGTTGATTTGATTAGTGAGAAGTATATCATCGAATATTCAAAATATCCCGAATATTATGAAAATCAGATGGTAAATTCGCCATGGCGCTGAGGGGTTCCTGTATCCCGGGTATACTCGAATTTTACCAAAAGCAGGTTGATTTTTGCCTTCATTTACGGAATACTGATACTATGTTAACCAAAGTGTACATGCAGGAGGATTTATGGCGACCCCAATGACCGAAGTAGTAGAGTTCAGCCCGGGTTTGCGCGCATTTATCGATGAATGGAAGGGACAGCCCGGAAATCTCATAATGGTATTGCACAAAACCCAGCAGGAATTTGGTTTCCTGCCGCGAAAGGTAGCCATCCAGCTCTCCAAGGAGCTGGATACGCCGCTGGCAAGAATATATGGCGTAATGACTTTTTATCATTACTTTAAACTTAAAAAACCCGGAAGACACAATATCCAGGTGTGCATGGGCACGGCCTGTTACCTGAAGGACGGCGAGGACCTCATCCTCGAACTGGAAAATCTGCTCGGCATCGGGGTGAATCAGGTTACGTCCGACGGAGACTTTTCCGTAGAAGCGGTGCGGTGCGTCGGCTGCTGCGGTCTCGCACCGGTGGCGATAATCGGCGGCGAGGTATTCGGAAAACTGATTCCGGATACACTTCCCGAGATTCTTGCCAAATTCAGGGGAAAATAAAAACGGAGGAATAAGTATGACTCTGCAGGAATTACGCGCGATGCGGGACGAGGGACAGCGGGATATGGACAGGCGCCTCGTCGAGGGTAAGACAATCGAGATTATTGTCGGTATGGGAACCTGCGGCATTGCTGCCGGCGGAAAGGAAACCCTCGCAGCCTTCGTGGAAGAACTGAGTGCGCTCTCCGTCAAGGGCACGACGATAAAGCAGACAGGATGCATGGGGCTCTGTTATGCGGAGCCGACGGTGGAAATCCGCATGCCCGGCATGCCCGATACCATATACGGGAAGGTGGACGCTGAAACGGCCAGAAACATCGTTCACTCGCACATTATCGAAAAAAAACTGGTGAATAAGCACGTATTCGACCGGCCCGCCAAAGATATCGTCACTGATAAATAAGGAAGATAACCATGGGATTTAACCAATTCTGTCTGGTCTGCGGGGGAACGGGATGCGAATCCTCCAAAGCCGATGACATTTATAAAAACCTCCAAAAGGCCTGCGAAAAATATGCCCTTACCGATACGGTGCAGATCGTCAAGACCGGCTGTTTCGGCTTTTGCGAAAAAGGGCCCATCGTCAAGATACTGCCGGATGAATCCTTCTATGTGGAAGTAAAGCCCGAGGACGCCGACCGAATAGTAGCCGAGCATCTTTTGAAGGGCCGTCCGGTGCTGGATCTCCTCTATAGGACTTCGGACCACAAGACCGTCAAAACCGAAGCGGACATCAAGTTTTACCAAAAGCAGATGCGTATCGTGCTTCGGAACTGCGGAATCATCAATCCCGAGGACATCAAGGAGTACATTGCCCGCGACGGATACGCGGCCCTGGAAAAGGTGTTTTTCGAGATGACGCCGGAAGAGGTTATCGCCGAACTGAAGGTTTCAGGACTCCGGGGCAGGGGCGGCGCCGGCTTTCCTACATGGCTCAAGTGGGCGAACACCCGCAAGGCCGAAGGCGGCCAGAAGTACGTCATCTGCAACGCGGACGAGGGCGACCCCGGGGCCTACATGGACCGGTCCACCCTTGAGGGTGACCCTCACAGCGTGCTCGAGGCAATGACCATCGGCGGCTACGCCATGGGCGCGAGCAAGGGATACATCTATATACGCGCGGAATATCCTCTTGCCATCGAGCGCCTCGAAATCGCGATGATGCAGTCACGGGCCCTTGGGCTTCTCGGGAAAAACATTCTGGGTTCGGGTTTTGACTTTGACATCGAGATACGCCTCGGCGCGGGCGCCTTTATATGCGGCGAGGAAACCGCGCTCATGCAGTCCATCGAGGGCAAGCGCGGCATGCCCGTGCCCAAACCCCCCTTTCCCTCGGACTGCGGACTTTGGGGAATGCCGACCTCGATCAACAACGTGGAAACATTCGCGAACATACCGGTCATCATAACCAAGGGCGGCGCCTGGTTCGCGAGCATCGGCACGGCGACGAGCAAGGGAACGAAGGTGTTCGCTCTCACCGGCGCGATCAACAATTCGGGCCTTGTCGAGGTTCCGATGGGAACGACGCTCCGCGAAATCATTTATGATATAGGCGGCGGCATTAAGGACGGAAAGGGCTTCAAGGCGGTTCAGACCGGAGGCCCCTCGGGCGGTGTGATCACGAAGGAATTCCTCGACACCCCGATCGACTACGAGTCGCTTGTGGCCCTCGGCTCGATGATGGGTTCAGGCGGCATGATAGTCATGGACGACGAGGACTGCATCATCGACATCGTGAAGTTCTACCTTGACTTCTCCGTAGAGGAGTCCTGCGGCAAGTGCGCTCCCTGCCGGATCGGAGGGCGGAAGCTCCTGAACATCATGAAGAAAATTTCCGCCGGCAAGGGCACGATGGAAGACCTGGACACCATGAAGACGATCGGCTTTGCGATGCAGCGGGCCTCCCTCTGCATGCTCGGCGGCACCACTCCGAACCCGGTTCTCTCGACGATCAAGTATTTCTACGACGAGTATATCGCCCATATCCGCGACCACAAATGCCCCGCAGGCAAGTGCAAGGCCCTCGTGACCTACACGATAGACAAGAAGAAATGCATCGGCTGCACGGTATGCGCGCGCAAGTGCCCCGTTCCCTGCATCGCCGGAGAGCGGAAAGCACCCCATGAAATCGATCAGGCCAAATGCATCAAGTGCGGCGCCTGTTTTGATGCCTGCAAGTTCGGCGCCGTAGTCGTGTCGTAAGGAGAAGTGAAAAAAGTGAAAACGGTAAACTGCAAAATAAACGGCATCGCCGTATCGGTTCCCGACGGAACTTCAATCCTTACGGCCGCCCTTAGCGCGGACGTAAAAATCCCGACTCTCTGCGCCCATCCGGACCTCAAAGCCTGGGGCGCCTGCGGGATATGCATCGTGCGTCCCGAGAACAGTGCGAAGATGGTCCGCTCCTGCACCACAAACGTAGTGGAAGGCGCGAACTACATCACCCATGACCCTGACATCGTCGAGACCAGGCGTACCGTGCTCCAGCTCATCATGAGCAACCACCCGAACGACTGCCTCCGCTGTCCGAGAAACGGCTGCTGCGAGCTGCAGACCCTGTGCGCCGAGTTCGGCATACGCGACGTTCCGTTCGAGAGCGGGGTGCGCGACATTCCGGAGGACAACTCGACCCCGTCCGTCCTTCTCCATCCTGCCAAGTGCATTTCCTGCGGGCGGTGCGCCCTGGTATGCCAGGATCTGCAGAACGTATGGGCGCTTGAATTCCTGTACCGCGGGGACGAGACCCGCATCGCCCCCGCCGGCGACGTGCTCCTGTCCGAGTCTCCCTGCATCAAGTGCGGCCAGTGCTCGGCGCATTGCCCCGTCGGCGCGATTACCGAGGTCGACGAGACGCGCAAGGTGTGGAACGCGATCCGCGAGAAAGACAGGCATGTCGTCGTGCAGATAGCGCCTGCCGTCCGCGTCGCCCTCGGCGAGGAGTTCGGCCTCGAGCCGGGTACGCTCATAACCGGCAAAATATACGCCGCCCTCCGTCGGCTCGGCTTCGACAAGGTGTTCGACACCAACCTTTCGGCTGATCTGACCATCATGGAAGAAGCCAGCGAATTCGTCGAACGCTTCGTTCACGGCAAGGGCGAGCTTCCCCTGATAACTTCCTGCTGCCCGAGCTGGGTTGACTATCTCGAGAAATATCACACCGACATGATTTCGAATTTCTCCACGGCCAAGAGCCCGATGATGATGCTCGGCGCGATGATCAAGACCTACTATGCGCAGAAAGCGAACATCGATCCCAAGAATATCTATTCGGTGGCGATCATGCCCTGCACCGCGAAAAAATACGAAATCTCGCGCTCCGAGGACATGAAGTCATCAGGTCAGCTCGATGTCGACGTATCCATCACCACACGGGAACTGGCGCGCATGATCAAACAGGCCGGCATAGACATCCTGAGCCTTGCCGACGAGGAGGCCGATTCGCCTCTCGGGGCCTACACCGGAGCGGGCGTGATCTTCGGCGCGACTGGAGGGGTCATGGAAGCGGCCCTCAGGACCGCCTACAACTTTATCACCGGTGAAAACCTCGGCAAGGTCGAACTCGACATGGTCCGCGGTATGGACGGCGTGAAGTCTGCGGTGATAGACGTCAAGGGAACGCCCGTGCGCGTCGCGGTAGCGCATGGAATGGCGAACGTCAAAGCGCTTATGGATCAGGTCCGCAAGGCGCGGGACGAAGGGAAGGAAAGACCCTTCGACTTTATCGAGGTTATGGCCTGCCGCGGCGGCTGCATTGCCGGCGGCGGTCAGCCCTACGGATCGACCGACGAGGTTCGCAGGAAGAGAATAAAGGGAATATACAAGGATGACAGCAATTCAAAGATCCGCTGCAGTCATGATAACCCCTCGATTCAGGCTCTCTACAAAGAATTTCTCGGCGCGCCTTTGAGCCCCAAGAGCCATGAACTTCTGCATACCCATTACATTCCGCGGCCCCTTTGGGTCAAGTAATACGCATTTTTATGTGAATAATTAAAAAACCGTCCGTAAAAGGGCGGTTTTTTATTTTAGCGGGTAAACCTTTTCCTCTTTTTATGTCTCTAACCTTTATGAAGTGTTTTTAAAATAGGTATAAGAGGAGCAGTAAATGAAATGCACAATGAAAGGATTCGCGGCGATTCTCATGACTTTGTTTTTGGTCACAGGCGCTTTTGGAAACGGAAAGGCCGATGCAGGGGATAGCGGAAACAAGTCTGCAACCGTTGAGCGCTGGGCTTTCGAGCCGAACGGGAGTCTCGTGATTGACCTGAAAACCGGGGGGGACGTGACCGTCTCTGCATGGGACAAAAACGAGGTGGAAATCACCTTTATCAAAAGAAGCGCAAAGCCTGCCATTATTGAAATTACGACTCAAGCATCAGATACAAAGATCAAGGTGAATTCGCGCTATACCGTGCGCAACCCAACAGGAAATAACAGACTTGATCTTGAGGTTAAGGTTCCCCGCATGATTTCCGTTGGCTTGAACTCAAGCGGAGGCGATGTCAACCTCTCCGGGTTTACCGGGCATATCGCGGGAACGACGATGGGTGGTAATATTACAATGACCAGGCTTGAGGGAACGACTGAATTTAAAACCATGGGCGGCAATATCAAGGTTGACTCATCCAGGCTGAACGGTTCGTTGACGACAATGGGCGGACGTATAGAGATTTCTTCGGTTTTCGGGGCTTTCAAGGCTCTCACTATGGGCGGCAGTATTGTGTACACCGGGGCGATGTTTTCTTCCAGCGAGGTTAACGTTGATTATTCGGGAGACGGGTATCTTGAAACAATGGGCGGTACCATCGAAATTAAAAACAGCGTTCAGAATCTTGAGGCCAAGACTATGGGCGGCAGCATCAATATCGGTGAAACGGCAGGAACGATAACGGCCTCAACCATGGGGGGAAACATTACCCTCGACAAGGGCCTAATGGCGGCGATCCTCACGACAATGGGCGGCAGCATTACCGTCGGGCAAGCCATGGGCACGATCGACGCATCCACGAACGGGGGAAACATTCAAATCGACAAGACTAATATGGCGGCAACGCTTTCGACGATGGGCGGTTCCCTGACCATTAAGGATGCGAACGGTTCCGTTGCTGCTTCGTCTTCGGGAGGCAATATCAATGTGACCGTACCTGAGAACTTTCCCATGACGGTAGATATTACTCTTGAAATTACCCGTAACTCGTGGAAGAATTACATTATCAAGACCGCTCTTTCCCTTGCACGGACGGAAGAGGCAGGAACAATGGAGAATGATCTGAAAAAAACTCTGTATGCCAGGGGTAAAACGGGCGAGGGGACAAATCTGGTCACCTTAACTGCGACAAACGGCACTATTTCACTTGCCGAGCGATAACCGATGAGGGAAACAGATGAGTCAGCCGTTGTCGAGCGGGCCCGGTGCGGCGATATACAAGCTTTTGAGCTTCTGTATCGCCGATGGGTATCACCGATATATTCTCTTTCGCTGAAAATGAGCGGCTCATCTGAACTGGCCGAGGACTTGACTCAGGAAGTATTTATTACCGCCTGGGAAAAGCTCCCGCTTTTTAACGATAGGAGCTCATTTTTTACCTGGCTGTACCGTCTTGCCGTAAGGGTGATAATGCGCAAGCGTTCAAGGGAGCATCACTATATTCGCTCTTCGCAGCCTATTGAGTCCATCTCGGGAGTACACCAGGAGGGCAGGGCACGGTATGACGCCTCGGATAAAATAGATCTGCAGCGCTCCATTGCGCGTTTGCCGGTGCGCACCAGGGCTGCCTTGGTGCTCTTCGATATTGAAGGATATTCTCATGGGGAAATTTCACGCATACTCGGAATACGGGAAGGCACCTCAAAGGCCCTTGTTTCCAGGGGCCGCAAACAGCTCGCTCGGGAGTTACTCGTATGAAAAAAATCGGCGAACCTCTGGATATATCTCATCTGAAAGGGAGCGTCTCCCCTCAAAGGGATTTGTGGCCGGAGATTGTACAGCGTATTCAGGCAAACGGGACCTCCCGCTCTCAATGGCGAAAGCCCAATCCTTTTTCAAATCCTCTCGCCCTTCTTGTTTCCGCCGCTGCAGCCCTGATTATCGGCATCGCAGTCGGATCGGCAAATTATTTCCAGCAGAGCAGAATCCCGGAATATATCCGCCTTGTCAACGCGGAATATAAGGATGTCGAGCACCAGGTTCTCTATAATCTGGATAATTCCGGACTTCAAAATTCAGTCACTGTCCAGGTTAAGGAAAATCTGGAAGTGATCGATGCTTCCGTAAACCGTATACTGTATCTTCTTCAGCAGAATCCCGGAAATTCCAGTTTGACGGAGCGTCTATACGAAATAAACGTCAGGCGTTTTGAATTCCTTGAAACTATCCGTGCCCTGATCCAGGAAGACAGAAAATCGGGAGGAGAACGGGTTATTTGAGAGATATGTATCGCAGAGCGGTATGTAACAATGTAAAAAAAGACTTCTTTGATACTATCGCCTTGAAATAATATTCAAAAATTCGTATCTTTACTTGAGTTTTGATTTAAAAACTCTTGGAGTATCCTCCAAATTCTGTATTATTGGACAGGTTATGAAAAAGATCATTCTCGCACTCATTATTGTCTCTACTGTATTCATTATTGGATGCAAAGGCAAAGACGCACAAGCTGCAGTCGGCGCTGACGGAAAAGCCGTAGCCGCGAAAGCTGCAAACACAGATCCCAGCTATGCTTTCGGGGTAGCCATAGGAACAAGCCTCAAGGACACTGCAGTCAAAATTAACTTCAATTCATTCCTGAAAGGAATGAAGGATGTAATGGAGAAAAACGCTCCGACAATGACTATGGAAGAAGCCGGAAAAATCATTCAAGCTTCAATCGCTGACGCTGCAAAGCTGAAAGGCGAAGCCAATATCGCCGCTGAAACTGCGTTTTTCGAAAAAAACGGAAAAAAAGCCGGTGTTATCACCACTGCCAGCGGCCTCCAGTATGAAATCATCAAGGAAGGCACCGGTGCTTTCCCGAAGGTTACCGATTCCGTGAAGGTCGATTATGTTGGAACTCTTCTCGACGGAACTACCTTTGACAGCTCGATCGAACGCGGACAGCCCGCGGAATTCCCGTTAAGCGGAGTTATTCCCGGATGGACAGAAGGAATTCAGCTCATGAAAGTCGGCAGCAAGGCCAAACTGTACATCCCTTCCAAGCTCGCATACGGTCCCAATGGAGCCGGCGGCAAGGTTGGAGCGAATGCAACCCTCGTTTTCGAAGTTGATCTTCTGGATATCCTTCCCGCAACAAAGTAACTACACGCCGTTGCTAAAAAAACCGCCGTTACTGGCGGTTTTTTTTTCCTCCTGCTGAATATCCGGGTTTTCCGCGCAGCTTCATAATCATTTGACAAATGATTGTTTGTCCGTCAAACTGCAAGGGAAGGAAAATATCATGGCAGAAATAAAATATCGGGTGTATATCGGTACTATTCTCATCACTTCCAGTCTTGTTTTGCTGACGGTTATTTTTTCCAGCCTTTTTGTCAGTTTACAGACCAAGCTGTTCGAGGAAACCGCGGATCGTCTGATGGCGACGGCGATTTTAGGTGCGGAAGGAATCGATACCAATGATCTCGGTTTTTTAATTTCAAAGATGGGCAGCTCCCTTACAACCGGTGATGCCCTGTTAACCGAAACGACGGGAGAGTATGTCCGGGTTTCGAACTATCTGAATAAAATCCGCAGCACCAATCCTTCGCTCATCCTGTATGTGTACATTCTTGTCCCAGGTGGCAGTCCCGAGAAAGCCCGTTTTGTCGTCGATGCCGATACCCTACGTTTGCGCGAAGAGACGGCGCGGAACGGTTCACTGGACGAAAAAATATCGGGCTTTAACCTGGAATACGACATTCATGACCAGCGTCAGACCATTACCGCCCTGACTCAAAAGACGCCGCAGGTTGGAAACCAGTTTATCAAGGATCCCGAATACAATACCAATTCGCTGATGGGTCTTGCACCGATATTTGACCGCAAAAACGGTACCTACATAGGATGCATCGGGGTGGATATTTCGGACCGCAATTACTCTGCCTTTCTCTCATCGGTTTTCGTGGTTGCCTTCACGGTCGGCATCATTCTGCTCCTTCTGATCATGATAGGATCCTATCTGCTCGCCTGGCGCATCAGCCGGCCCATCATCACCCTTACCGACGCGGTCAGGCGCTTCGGCGATTCTGACCTGACTTCCCGTGCGGATATGAAAACGACCATCAAGGAACTGTTCGACCTGAAAAATAATTTCAACGGCATGGCCGACAAAATTCAGGACTACCAGGAACACCTGCTCTCCCTGAATCAGGCAATGGAGCGTTTCGTTCCGGATGCCTTCCTCACCTTTTTATCGAAGAAAAGCATCCTTGAAGTCCAGCTGGGCGATCAGATTCAAAAGGACATGACCATCATGTTCTCGGATATCCGGGGCTTTACCGCCATCGCCGAAAACCTGACCCCGAAGCAAACATTCAACTTCCTGAACAACTATCTCTCCCGCATAGCCCCGATAATCAGGCGGCATGACGGCTTCATAGACAAATACCTGGGCGACGGCATCATGGCTATTTTCCCGGGAAAGAAGGACGACGCGGTCAGCTGCGCGCTCGACATGATTCAGGAAATCCGCAAGATGAATATCGAACGCGAAAAAGAAGGACTTGCACCTGTCGGGACGGGAACCGGCATTCATTGCGGCACCATGATGATGGGAACGATCGGTGAGGAAAAACGGATGCAGACTACCGTCATCGCCGATTCCGTAAACCTCGCAGCTCGCCTTGAAACCATGACAAAAGAAGTGGGCGCGCGGCTTCTGATCAGCCGGGATGTGTATAATCGCCTCGAGGACGCCGATGGTTTCCTGACTCGCTTTATCGGCTCGACCCATTTCAAGGGAAAAGAGGAAAAGGTCGGCGTGTTCGAGGTATTTGACCAGGATTCGGCGAAGAGCCGACAGTCCAAAATAGGTTCGCGCAAGCGGTTCGAGGCCGCGGTTTCCCTTCTTGCGGAAAGCCGCTTTGCCGAGGCGGAATCTATTTTCACGGAGATCGCCGAAGAAAATCCCGAGGATAAGACAGCGGCCTGGCATTTGAGTCAGGCGCGGCTGGGACGGTCCAATGCTTAGTAACGATATTCTGCGAAGGGTACGCTGGGCGCTCGATCTCAATGATGACAAGGTTCGCGAGCTTTTCGCCCTGTCCGGGAAAGAGATCAAGGGCGAAGACCTGAAGACAATGTTCAAGAAAGAGGATGACTCGGGCTTTGTGCGCTGTCCCGATTCCCTCGCCCATTATTTTTTTCGCGGATTGATCATTCAGATGCGCGGAAAACAAGAAGGCGGTGAGGACAAGGCAATCCCCGCGCCGGGCGAGTTTACGAACAACGATGCACTCTGGTATCTGCGCATCGCGATGAAACTCAAGGACGACGATGTACTGGCTATTCTGAAAAAAGTGGATGTGAACATCAGCAAGGGCGAGCTGGGCGCTTTTTTCCGGAAAAAGGGTCATGACAATTATCGCCCGTGCGGGGATCAGTTTTTGCGTAACTTTCTCGCGGGCTTTACCGCGAAATACCGCGGAAAACCGGCGGAAAATTGATTTATAAAAGACCCCCCGAAGTGAAAACCGCCCTGCATCAGCGGAATCCCCACCGGTCCCGCTACGACTTTCCTTCCCTCGTGAAGGCGAACCCCGCTCTTGCACCTTTTGTGAGCATGAATCCGTATGGAAACGAGTCGATAGACTTCGCGGATGCTCTGGCGGTGAAAGAGCTGAACAGGGCTCTGTTGAGATTTTTTTATGACTTGACGTATTGGGATATTCCGGAAGGCTATCTTTGCCCCCCGATTCCGGGAAGGGCCGATTACATTCACTATATCGCCGATCTTCTATCCTCATGCAATGACGGCCAGATACCGATGGGGCAGGGCCTCTCTATTCTTGATATAGGGACCGGGGCGAATTGCGTATACCCGATAATCGGGTGCAAAGAGTATCGTTGGCGCTTTACCGGAACCGACATAGATCCCGTATCGCTCAAGGCGGCCTCCGCAATCGTTTCTGCAAATCCGGCCCTGTCCCCTTTCGTCGGGATCAGGGCGCAGGCCGATCCCTCCCGCATTCTTTCAGGCGTCATCGACGCTCCGGACTTCTTCGATGCGGTCATCTGTAATCCCCCCTTTCACGCGTCCATGGAAGAAGCCAAGGCGGGAACAAAGCGCAAACTGAATAATCTGGGAAAGGTTCCTTCTGCAAAAGGCAAAGCCCTTCCGCTCAATTTCGGCGGACGGAATACGGAGCTCTGGTATCCGGGAGGAGAGGTTTCCTTTATTCAAAAAATGATCGCGGAGAGCGTGCCTTTCGGAGCGCAGTGCCTGTGGTTTACCTCGCTGGTCTCAAAAAAGGAGAATCTTGATACTCTCTACAAGACTCTGCATAAAGCTAACCCAATAGAGGTCAGAACCATTGAAATGGCGCAGGGGCAAAAGACGAGCCGGTTCATCGCCTGGAGTTTTATGGACGAACCGGGACGGACTGCATGGAAAGAGACACGATGGAAGAAAGGATGAGCCTCACTTGTCCTTGAGGTACGGTATATACTGCCTGTCCGCAAGAAGGGTATGCCTGAGAATCCATGATTTGATAAAACCGAGGATCTCCTGTCCGTCATAGCTTTGTTCCGTTACGCAGCGGCTGTGGAGGTTCTCCAGGTTGCATAATAGTATCGCGTGCCGTTTTGCGTGGGTATGCAGCTGCGGATATTCCTGTTTCGTCATGAGACTTTCTTCTGTCTCAAAATGTCCCTTCATAAAAGTAATCAGTTTTGCCAATGCCGCGCACATTCCGGGCGCGGGTTCCGGATTTCTTGATACCCGCCTGATTTCTTCCACGAGGGCAAAGAGCTCCCGGTGTTCCTCGTCGATTTTCGCATTTCCCACCGAAAATTCGCTTCTCCACAGGCAGTGAAAATTGTTGTTGAGCAGGGTCAGCCTCCGCTCATGGGACTCGTGAAGCGTCCATCTAAGAATAGGTTTTGCCGCAAGAACGGAGGTGGGGATAAAAAACGCCTGGGTGTTTCCGACCGCGGTAATTACCATAAGTCCGCCATGGGCGAACAGCACTCCTTCCTCGCCCGCAAGACCGCCTGCCTTGATGGTCTCTATCGTGTCGCTGCCTATATTGAGCCTCGCCTCTCCCGAGGTAATGATGAAAAGACCGTTCCCTTCCATGATCTCGTCGGGGGAGTATTCTTTTTTTTCCACCGCGTCCGCAAGCTCGTCCATCGAGGTGCCGCCGAGCTCTTCCCTAAAAAGAGCCGACTTGCGGATCGTGGACCGAATCGCATGGAGCCGGGTTATCCTTCTGAGCAGGCCGTTGCGCGCGACAATCTCGAAATACAGCGTTTCGGGCATCTGGAGCACTTCCGCAGAACAGGATGCGGTGTAGTCGAACTCGGTGCTCGCGCTGGTAAGGCATCGGTATTCTCCGATCAAAGATCCCGAATCCAGATTTCTCACGGCTTCGGTTAACGTATTCGTGGCCACAAGCTTTCCCGAGAGAACGAGATACACCGATCGGAGCGGTTCTCCGGAGGCGATAAGCATTTCGCCCTCGTTCAGCGGAATTCGGTGGCAGGCAGTAAGGGCTTCAAGATCGGACTCCGGTAAGCCGGGAAGATGGCGGGAAAGATGGCGCATTGCCTGCTGCCGCCGGTAATCGTGGCGGGCGGGAATGAGCACGCTGCACATCCCGAAAGAGGCCCTCGTGCAGAATTCCTGCAGCTTCGGGGTAAGCTCCGTTGCGGTATGCGCAAGAAAAATCGTTCCCGAACGGTCTTCACGGAAATCCTCGGCATTACCGTGAATCATCCCACCGCCCCCGTCGATCTTTTTGATATCCGCGGGGGTCAGGTACATTTCTTTTACGCAGGCAATCGTTTTGGCGAAGAGGCCGGGTTTTAAAGGATCTTCCTCAGACATGGAGTCGAGAACCGGAAACGAAGCAATGTCCGCCAGGTGCGCATAGGTTTTATATTCCTTCCCCGACAGGGCGCGGAAAAAGAAGACATCGGTTTCGACGGGGTGGGGGGAGCAGCAGGGCTTCACCTCAAGGCCCCGCACCGGGTTCCATTCGCCCTCGGTCAAATCGTGAAAGTCAAAAAGCGAGTCAAAGGACATTTCCTGTATTCCGGTAAGTCCGCAAAGCTTGCGCAAAATGGATTTGCGCACGAGGGGAGTGGAATAAAACTCTATTCTCCGGTCTATGCGGAGGAGCTCGGTCAAACCGACAAAATGATCGTCATGGCAGTGGGTTTGAAAAATTCCCCTTATTTCGGAAGGAACGATGCCGAGGGCCGAAAGGCTTTCCCCGATATTCGGGCCGGCGTCGATAAGATAGTACTCTCCTTTCCAGGAGATGATGCTTCCCATACAGGGGTGATCGGGATCCCATCCGTCTCCCTCGCCTATATGAATGATCGAAAATTCCGAGGGTTCCGCCCTGACGCGCTCGAGCTGGTAAGGCGCAATTTTCCCTCCGCCTTTACCGATGTTCAAGTCCACGATGATGGATTCGCTTCCCCGAATAAAACAGTACCGGTTGATGCCGTCCCTATGCAGGAATACCTCTCCGCCCAGGGCGAGTACGTCACTGTCAACGGCTCTCAGATCAAGGAGGTCAGTCGTTTGATGAATGGAGCCGAACGCAAACCGGAGCTTCATTCTGAATAATTCTTCTGCCCGCTCTTCGGTGACGCCGCCGTCGCGCATTTCCTGCGTTGACGACAGCCCGTAATTTCCGTGATAGATATAGGCCGCCTGGTCGTCGAGCTGTTCGCGCAGTCCTATCAGAATTGGCTTTGCCCCGGTATTCCCGGGATGGCCCGGAACGATCATTCCCTGGCGGTAGAGCATCTGAAGCACGGGAAATTCGGCCAGATTCCGGAAGCTTCCGTTTTGTACGCAGAGTTCGGATAAAAGAATGGCATTCGGGCCTGTTTCGCAAAAATAACCGTTTTCCATACGGGAATGAATAATACCCATTTTCATGAGGAATTTTACCGCATTTTCCGGGCACCCGCAGAGTATCCGCAAACCGGCTTCGGGAATATCAACATAGGCACAGGCCTCGGTTACATCAATTTTTGTCATTATAAAATTGTAATCCATATTATTAAGAAGCGCCAGTTATTTTTCATGATCGGTACGCCTCCTGCATTTAGGGCTGTACTCTTTCTTTTTATTGGTTTTTTATATATAATAAGTTTGAAGCAGAAACTAATTCTGGAGGGGTCAATATGATTTATCATGATTTCGGAAAAACAGGGATTAAAATTTCCGCATTGGGTTTCGGCGCGATGCGATTGCCTACACGGGAGATACACGGGAAAACCGTGTTCGATCACGAGGAGAGCGTCAAGATAATCCACGCAGCCTTCGAGAGCGGGGTAAACTATATCGATACAGCCCCGTATTACTGCGATAAAGAAAGCGAGATCATAGTCGGGAAGGCTTTGAAAGGGTGGCGGAACAAGGTATATCTTTCAACCAAAAACCCCATAGAAAACAATTCCGGCTCTGACTGGACAAAACGACTCGAAACATCCCTGCAGAAACTTGATACCTCCTCCATCGACTTTTACCATATGTGGGGCATTTCCTGGGACAGTTTTATTGCCAATATCAACGTAAAGGACGGCCCCATGGAGGCCGCAGTCAGGGCGAAGGAACAGGGCTTGATCAAGCATATATCCTTTTCCTTTCATGACAAGGCCGAAAATTTGATCAAATTGATTGATACCGGTTTGTTTGAGTCGGTGCTTTGTCAGTATAACCTGATGGACAGAAGCAACGAAGAGGGTATGATTCATGCGAAAAACAAAGGGCTCGGAGTCATCGTAATGGGCCCCGTCGCCGGAGGCAGACTCGGCGCTCCTTCTCCGACGATAGCGGCACTCCTTCCGGGGAAAGCGCAGTCCAGTCCTCAGCTTGCCATGCGCTTTGTCCTTTCCAATCCATCGGTTTCGTGCGCGCTTTCAGGAATGGGCAGCATGAAGATGGTGACCGAAAACGCCGCGCTTGCAGGCGACGGGAGTTCCCTATCGGAAAAGGAAATCGAGACGATAAACCTGTCCATGATTGAAAACAAAAAGCTCGAGGGCCTGTACTGCACGGGCTGCAATTACTGTATGCCCTGCCCGGTCGGCGTAAATATCCCCCTGAACTTTCAGATCATGAATTATCATCGTGTGTATAAAATTACCGATTATGCACGCGACCAGTACAAACAGATAGGAACGGTTGACTGGATGAAGGGCAAAAACGCCTCGGAATGCATAGAATGCGGGGAATGTGAGGCAAAATGTCCCCAGAAAATTGAAATCCGCACGCAATTAAAGGAAACCGCTGCGGTCTTGGGATAAAGACACCGGGCGTTTCGGCAAAATACTGGGTCCGAAGGGTACTTCGCTCCCGGTATTTTGCCGCCGTGCTCTCCGCTTCAAGTCCACGTCGCGGCTGCCGCCGCTCCTGCGGGCTTTCCGCTTCGATCACTAACGCATGCCAGGAGCACTCCTCTTCGAGGATTATTGTTTTGCCCGCCTGTTCGTTGTGCCAATGAGAAAAAGCTGAAAACTGGGGAGAAACCCCGTTTCGAAGGCGTTTACATACAGGACGCCGGCGGATATTCCAAGTCCCCATTCGAAAGGACGGGGAACCTCCGAGGGCAGGTATAACCGTATGCCGCTTTCCGCAAAAAATACCGCAGAGTCTTTTTCGGCGTAAATCACCGTAGCATACACATCCATCGATGTAATTATGTCTTTGCGTATGCCTGCGGCCGCCATTATATAGACGTCGCACCATGAAACAAGGCTTTTCGTGGCATCAATACCTAAATAAATCTCTTCATAGCGGTTTTGTTCGTTTGTGGGCATTTTTTTGTAGCTTTCCATAAATGGGCCAGATTCTGCGCCTAAAACTGGACTTATGACATACGGAAATACCGAAATGCTTTGTTTTAGTCGGACTGTCGCCAGCAGAGGCACCATACGGTATTCGATTGATTGTATGGTGTTGTTTTTCAACCTGTTCATTTTTTCACTGTTATTCTCGTCGGTCCAGGAAATTGCCACATAACCGGTTTGTCTGGAGGTGACTAAATTATAGGAAAAACCGGATTCAAGATTACCTGCAGTGAATATTGCCCCAAAATATGGTCCCGTTTCAGAAGAAAGTGTTGCGGTAAAGGATGGGGAAACCTCTTTGTAATTTGCTGCCCATTGAAAACCGCTTGAAATTTTCATCCCGAGATAGCCGTTCGAAAAATCTGCTTCAAGATAGTTTTCTGTTCTGAAAAAGGAAGTGTGACCGATTTCTATCGAAGTATACAGGTTGATCGGCATAATCGGCGTTTCCCACGAACCGCGCAGGAGAAAATCTGCCAGAAATATATGGCGCTGTACAGGATTTTCGTATGAAGATGGCACTTTTAGATCAGGAGCAAATATTGAATGGGCTGCGGTTTGTATATTGTATAAGCCTGCATTTCCCAAAAAGAGCGCGCCTCCGCCTGCGGACAGGGATAAACTGAATGGGTACTGGTTATATGTATACACCTGTGTGGTAACAGCAGTCGAAGTTTGATCAAGGCGTCCGCTGGACTCTTTTGTATTCGACCGGTTGGTCAGGGCGTCCAGTGTCGTTTCCAAAGCCCACTGTCTCCAGGAAAAACCGAAATACATACCAAAAGTACGCAAATCATCCCAACCCGTTTGTGAAAGCATGGAATAGGAGTCGTTGTTTGTCTCAATCCGGAAGTGCATGTCGTCGGATACCGGGATTCGGCCGATTTCCTCAAAAGGAAATCCGGGGGTCTCTGTATAAAGCAGCGGCAGGAACAGCAAAAATAGAAGAAAACTGATAAGAAGAAGTTTCAAATGCTGAATCATAATCTTAGTATAGTGTTTTTTATTGGTAAAACACCGGTTTTCTAATAAGATTAATACATTCGGCCCTTCGGCCGCGCCCAGGCGTTCCACCTGCGGGGGAATGGGCATATGTAAAGAAAAAGGCTGCCCTTCCGGGCAGCCCATAGGTCGCTTTTTGTAAGCGATCAGTTAATTAATACATTCCGCCCATGTCGCCCATTCCACCGCCGCCGCCGGCAGGCATTGCGGGGGGATTCTTTTCGGGCATATCGGTGATGGCGCATTCGGTGGTCAGTAGGAGGCTGGCAACGGATGCGGCGTTCTGCAGGGCAAAACGGGTCACCTTGGCGGGATCGATGATTCCGACCTTTATCATGTCTACCCATTCCATCTTTGCAGCGTCGAAACCGATTCCCTTTTTCTCGGCTTTCGCGCGGGAGGCAATAACACCGCCGTCTTCACCGGCATTTTCGGCAATCTGGCGCATCGGTTCTTCGAGAGCGCGGCGCACGATCTTGAATCCGATTTTTTCGTCGTCGGTAAGGGCTGAAAGGTCAGCTTTTTCGAGGGCGCTTGCGGCCTGGATAAGAGCGAGTCCGCCTCCGGCTACAATACCTTCTTCAAGGGCTGCGCGGGTAGCAGACAGGGCGTCTTCAACCCGGTGTTTCTTTTCTTTCATTTCAACTTCGGTTACGGCGCCGATATTGATTACGGCTACTCCGCCTGCAAGCTTGGCAAGGCGTTCTTTGAGTTTTTCCTTGTCGTAGTCGGAAGAGGATTCTTCGATCTGTGCCTTGATCTGTGCGACGCGGTCCTTGATTTCCTTGGCTTTTCCGGCACCATCGATAATCGTGGTGTTATCCTTGTCGATTTTAACGCTTTTTGCCTGTCCGAGCTGGGAAATGTCGACGGTTTCAAGCTTCAGTCCGAGTTCTTCGGAAATCACTTCGCCGCCGGTGAGGATGGCGAGGTCTTCGAGCATGGCCTTGCGGCGGTCGCCGAATCCGGGAGCCTTGACCGCGCAGGTCTTGAGGGTTCCGCGGAGGCTGTTAACCACGAGAGTGGCCAAGGCTTCGCCGTCGACGTCTTCCGCGATGATGAGGAGCTGGCGTCCTGACTGCGCGATTTTTTCGAGCAGGGGGAGCATATCCTTCATGTTCGAGATTTTCTTGTCATGGATCAGGATATAGGGGTTGTCGAATACGGTTTCCATGCGGTCTCGGTCGGTCACAAAATAGGAAGAGATATAACCGCGGTCAAACTGCATTCCTTCGACAAAATCGGTGGTTGTTTCCATCGTCTTCGCTTCTTCTACCGTGATAACACCGTCTTTTCCGACCTTTTCGATTGCGTCAGCGAGGATCTTTCCGATTTCCACGTCATTATTGGCGGAAACTGACGCAACATGCGCGACTTCATCGGATCCCTTGATTTCCTTGGAATTTTTCTTGATTTCTTCAACAGCCAGGATTACTGCCTTGTCCATACCGCGTTTGAGTTCGATCGGGGTCATTCCCGCGGCAACGTATTTCAGTCCTTCTTTTACCATGGAATAGGCAAGAACGGTAGCGGTAGTGGTTCCGTCACCGGCGACATCATTGGTCTTGGTCGCGACTTCTTTCAGAAGCTGGGCGCCCATATTTTCATAGGGATCGGCAAGTTCGATTTCTTTAGCTACTGAAACACCGTCTTTTGTTACAGTAGGGGCCCCGAACTTTTTGTCGAGGAGGACATTGCGTCCCTTTGGTCCAAGAGTAACCTTTACTGCGCGTGAAATCTGTTCTACGCCAGAGAGCAGCTTTTTGCGTGCTTCTTCGTTAAACATCAACTGTTTAGCCATTTCTTTTCTCCTTAGTGCTGGTACCTTTAAGTTATCCAGGAAAACCTGAATTTCTCTCGAAGAAAACCGCATGTGATCAGTTTTCTTCATTTTTTGGTATAAAAAATAAAAAATTGATTCCACCCCTTTAAATTTAGGGGCTTACCTTATAAAATACAGGAAAATCGGAGGAACGGCAACTATGAAAACGATCAGATGGGGTATCATTTCAACTGGAAATATCGCTTCCAAATTCGCTTCAGCCTGTATTTTCGAAAACGAGCGGTCCGGGCGTAGTGTTTTATCGGCTGTTGCCTCGCGAGACGCGCAAAAAGCAGCTGTTTTTGCAGAAAAATGGCACATTTCGCGCAGTTATGGGTCCTATGAAGCGCTATTTGCCGATGCGGAAATTGACGCAGTATATATCGCCACCCCGCATAATTCGCATGCAGCTTTGTCGATTGCAGCCCTGAAAGCGGGAAAAGCGGTACTTTGCGAAAAACCGGTCAGTTTGACGGAAGCAGAATTCCTCCCGGTGGTTGAAACCGCGCGAAAAATGAACTGTTTTTTTATGGAAGCGATGTGGATGAAATTCAATCCTTCCTTCCGGGCAGCCCTTGCATGGATGGCTGATGGACGTATCGGGACGCTTAAATATATTCGTACGGATTTTTTCCTTGATTCCCCCTTTAATCCTGCAGGCCGTCTGTATGACCCCTCTCTCGGCGGGGGAGCCCTTCTTGATGTCGGCATTTACCCAGTAACCTTCGCGACCATGGCTGCGGGAAGGAAAAGACCGGCACGTTTGTCCTCTATCATCCGAAATGGAAGTACCGGCGTGGATCTCTACAACAAGGCTCACCTTGTCTGGGATACCGGCATCACTGCCGACCTTTCAAGCGCTATTTGTCTCCAAGGTCTGGAGGAAATGCGCTCAGGGGTCCTGATCGGCGAAAAAGGATCAATTCTCCTGACGAATTTCTGGATGGCCCAAAGCGCCCGTCTGCTTGATAGAGAAGGAAGGCAAGTTGAAAACTTCGACGCTCCTTTTGAATGCAACGGGTATGAATATGAAATTCGCGAGGTAGAGAAATGTTTAATTGAAGGTAAGAAAGAAAGCTCTGTACAAACATGGGCCGATTCTATTATGGTGATGTCCATACTTGACGATATCCGGACGGAAGCAAAAGATGAATGAAAATCGAATACGGGATGTGCGCATCCTTGAAACAAAGAAACTGATCTCCCCGGAAGGCATGGCACAGGCTTTCCCGGTCTCGGAAAAGGCGGCGGCCACGGTTATGAAAGGCCGCGAGGAAGTTCAGCGGATACTCCGCCGCGAGGATGACCGTTTCCTGATTGTCGTGGGGCCCTGCTCGATTCATGAGCCTGCATCCGCCCTCGAATATGCGAAACGCCTGAATGAACTCAGGATAAAATATGCCGACCGCATGTGCATTGTCATGCGCGTGTATTTTGAAAAACCCCGCACCACGGTCGGCTGGAGGGGCCTCATAGTTGACCCCGGTCTTGACGGCACTTCCGATATCAGCCGCGGTCTCAAAATGGCCCGTGAACTCCTCATAGAAGTAAACGAGATGGGTTTGCCTGCCGGTTCTGAACTGCTCGATCCCATCGTGCCCCAGTATACCTCCGACCTGGTCAGCTGGGCTTCGATAGGCGCCCGCACAAGCGAAAGCCAAACTCACCGCGAAATGGCATCAGGCCTTTCCATGCCGGTCGGTTTCAAGAATGCGACAGACGGGGACGTCCAGATAGCGGTCAACGCCATCGTTTCCTCCCGTTCATCCCATTCCTTCATCGGTATTACACGGGATGGCACCGCCTGTATCATGCAAACCCTCGGAAATCCCGACAGTCATCTGATACTCCGGGGCGGCAAGCACGGCACCAACTACGACCGCGAATCGGTCACCGCCGCGATCAACCTGATGAAAAACGCGAAACTCCGTCCTTCAATCGTAATTGACTGTTCCCACGGCAATTCCCAGAAAATGCCCGAAAACCAGATCGGCGTACTGAACGAGACGATTAGGCTTCGAAATGATTCCGAAAATCCACTGTTGCCTCTGTGCGGCTGCATGATTGAAAGCTACCTTGAAACGGGTTCCCAGCCTATTCCTGCCGATCCTTCGGATCTGAAGTATGGCCTGTCCATAACCGACTCCTGTCTCGGCTGGGACATGACTGCAAGTGCCCTTGCCGAGGCATATAAACTTCTCGGGGAAAAGCA